>JALHOI010000030.1:0-9923 GCA_022843085.1 Pseudobdellovibrionaceae bacterium | reverse complement strand
GCGAGAAAGAAAGTAGCGGAGCATTCGGCATCGAGTTCGCCTCACCTGATCGCGGAAGTACGACACCGGGTTTCGCCATAAAGAATGGGTCGCCCGTCGCTGAAAAATTCATGAGGAGGTAGATGACCAGAATTGAAAACATATCGATCATTGCTGTTAATGGAAGTTCGCCCGCTAACGCACTTCCGCCGCCAGATGTGCGACGGCGACGAAATCCGTGAAGATCGTACTTCGGTCTAAGGTGATAGCCAGGCTTGATGATTTTGTCAGCGTGGCTTCCGTGTCCTGCCATTAATTCAACGTGATTCCCACTTCAGGGAATTCTCCTAAAATGAAAGTGTCCATAAGTTTTATCAAATGTTTGTAAGGGGCGCGATTTTCGGTCGACAGCAGAACGTCTTTCCGGTCGGGAAATCGCTTCCGCCAGTCTGCAAGCGTCATCGAGAGACGTTGAAAATCGGGTGTTCCTGCGATGTGAGGATAGCTTCGAACAATGGCATCTTCGCCAACTTCGAGTCGGTCGAAGTAGAGAGTAACGACGAGTGCGACTTTCGGTTTATCCGATTTAGGCATAGGGGTAGGTTCATCATTTTCGTCGCGGAGGTCGATCGCTTTTGGCGGTGCGCCTGTATTGATGACTTCAAGATTCTGCCAAGCTGCAGTCATAAGAAGAAAACAAATAAGTGCCGAAAAAAGATCGATGAATGGCACGAGATTGAGTTCGAAGTTCGCGGATTTGCCGCCTCCGCCTGGTACCGATGCTCCCACAGTTTACCTAGCAAACTTATCGCGGTTCGACAGAATGAAGTTCAGTGTTGCGACGGCCGCCTCGTGGACGTCGTCGACAATTTCTGTTCCACGCGTTGTTAGCCATCCGTAAGCACCCAGAAGTGGAATCGCAACGAGAAGGCCAAAAGCGGTACAGTTCATCGCCTCAGAGATTTCGGCGGCCAGTTTCGCTGCTTTTTCACTGGCTGCGACCGTTGCGACTGCTGCGAATGCTCCGATCATACCCGACGTTGTACCTAGAAGTCCGACAAGCGTAGCCATGTTGGCCAACATCGCAAGTAAACTTGTTCGCTTTTCAATTTTTGGAATTTCTCTTAAGGCGACGGCATCCATCGCTGTTTGTACTTCATCAACGGACTTACGCGAAGCAATCGCCATCAACCCAGCGCGAACAATTTTTGTGAGAGGTGTCTGGCTCTGATTACACAAAGCGATACATCGCTCGAGATTTCCCTGCAGAACAAGTTGATTGAGCTGATTCAAAAACTCTTCTTTTCTTACGGCCGAAGCTTGTCGCATGTAGCGAACCCGTTCGATTGCCAAAGCGGCACCCATAAATGAAATGAATAAAATCGGCCACATGAAGAAGCCGCCCTGTTGAAACGCTGCGATGGATTTTGCGATCATAGAAAGAGTGTAGAGGACTCTTTCGAAATGCTCAAAGACGGCCGAAGGGCAGGCCAATGGTCGGGGTCGTCGTTGACCCGTTCTTTGCGGCTGGAAATTCCATCGCCGCGAAGACAAGTTTCACGCAATCGATAAGTCGATCACCGTTTTTTAGATTGGTCTCTTTAACGCTGACAGATCGACTGACGACCTTGCCTCGCGCTGTGATTTCCCACTCGAATTCAGCCCGACCCGCAAGCCCCGGGTCGTCCATTAGACTTCGTTCGTAGCACTGCTGAATTTTAACTTGATGCTTTTGCACGACCTTCATGACCTGTTCGCGCGTTAGGCCCTCGGTTTTCGCTAGCTCGGTGTAGGTGGCGCCGCCGATCACAGACCCCATCACGCCTCGTTTTCCGGTTTTGCCCGAGTATCCACCTGTCCCGTAGCCAGCGTTCTTGCCGGTCGAGAAAGCCATACCGTCAACTTGTGAATCAGCGGCAGAGTTGTTGGAAACCGGTAAATCGCTCATCATCTTTGAGGTTGTCCGAACAGGACTCTGACTCGAGTCGGAGTCTTCAGAGGCAACTCTTCGAATGACTATGCGATCTGTATTTTTTGTTGAAGAAGCGGGTGCCGTTGACAGCATGCTCAGCGCCTTCAGCGCACCAACACTCGAGGCATTAAACGGTTTCGGAGTCGGTGTCGGAGGCGCTTCGACTTTTTTTGGCGGTGCTGAGGCCAGCTGAAGAGGCCGTGCTACCGCCGGCTTCTCCACCTTCTTCGTCAGCGTCTTCTCGACTTTAGGCGGTGGTGTCGTTCGAGCGACAACCTTGGGTTTTGGAGTCGGAGTCGCAGGTGGCGGCGTCGCTTTCACGATCGGCTTCGGAGTCGGCGTTGGTGTCGCCTGAACAACCACCGGTGGTGGCGGAGTTGGTACAGGAAGCGGCGTGGGCGCAGGCGCTGGTGCGACGACAATTTTTGCGACGCGTTCGACTTGCGCCTTCGGCGGCGGAGGTGGCTTCACAGTCATGGTTGCCGTTGCGATCGCAAGTGCGCCGTGCACGATTCCTGACACCACGAGCGGATCGACAAGTTCATTCTCGATAAAGTGACCGAACCCAGAAATAGCGAATCGCGATTGCGGAACATAACGGGCTAAGATTTTGATTCCATCGTCAGCCATCCAAGTCGCAGGCGACGTCGGCAGAAGCGATGATTCAGAACCCGGTCGGTCGACAAAAGAAGTACCAGTCGGGCATCGCAAGTCGGATCGATCACGTCCTGCTCGACCGAAGCGCAAAACAATGCCGTTGATCTCGACGAGAAGATCTTCGTTTGGCAGGAACTCGTCGACGCTGAGAAGGACATCATGCCACATCACCGTAATTTGAACGGCTCGCGTTTTGGCTTTCTCAGCCATCGCGTGAGAATCAGCCATCAGTGCAAAACCGTTGATTTCAAGCAGCGGCTTTTTTGTTTGCACCTTCTGATATTGAGGAGCGACCTGTTCAATTCGCGGAACGTTGGGTTTTTCTGTGTGAAGACGTTTGCCTGCGACCTGGCGGGGATCAGACCCAACCAGAGTGGCATCCGTACCAGAAATGACTTCGGGCTGGGTCTCATCGTCATTGTTGGCGACACGGGCCATCGCATCCGGAGCCGTGGTCTTAACAACCTTCAGCTGAATCGTCACGGGCTTCAGCTCGAACTCGCCAAGCTTCTCGAAGGTTGCGCTTTTAACTCGTTCGCCGCTGACGTAAACGCCGTTCAAGCTTTTCAAGTCGTCAAGCGTCCACCGACCAGATTCAAAACGGAGTTCGCAGTGATGGCGCGAAACTCCATCGAACGGCAGAACAATGTCATTGTCGAGGATGCGCCCGAAGCGAATCGGAGTGTGCTGAAAAACTTGGGTCATCAGCGGTTTGCCGTCACGAAGTATGCACACTTCGACAGGAACCTGCAAAAGTTCAATTTGCGACTTCTTCATGGCTCTTCGACCTCGCTAAGTGCTTCGGCCGCTGGAACTCGCACGTCGCTTCCATCGATAATTTGAGATCGAAAATTTTTTCTGTATTTGATTCGGTCCTGAATTCCAATTGATTCTCGCGAAGTCATTCGCATCCGGTTGTCGTTTAGAAGTTCGCCTTTCACCGCAAGATCCTCGAGATCGACCCTTGCCTGTGCGTTTACAATATGCGGTTTTAGCATTGAAATCGTCACAAGCACTAGAATGCCTGCAAGACCGGCGGTGGTCCGCATAATGCCGAACGACTGTCTCAAACCGAGACAATCGGTTTTTTTGAGTTTGTTTTTCAAGATGCGTTTTCCTCTACAGGAAAGATCGGCAGAGTGCCGATAAGACATAAGGTTTTACGGCCTGGATTTCGTCGCTTAAGTTGAAGGCTGTCGATCTGGTTGACGACTGTCGATCAAATTTCAGCCAGCTGATTCGAGAAGCGTCACAGGCCGGCTTAGGTCTTGAAGACTAAGTTATTAGGCATTGGGTGGGGGAGTCGTAATTTGAAGCAGCTACGTCTTAAAAGATTTCGGGCTCGCTTTGCGTCTGCCGCACTTATAAGTGCGGTCACGATTCTCGGGTTTCAAAACTGCGATCAGACGAGGCTCGTTCTGAACACCGAGCTAGCATCTGCCAAGTCGGATGGCGAGATTTGCGCGGTTGTACCGACGACATTTGCGAACCCGACCAAAGTCCTTTTCGTAGTTGATAAATCGGGCTCGAATCTAACGACAGATACCAATCAATTTCGGGTTCGGACGATTTCTACTTTTTTTCAGAAGCACGTGCAAAATCCAATGGTCAAATGGGGGGTTGTCGTATTCAGTGGCGCCGCCTCAGAGGGCTACATCAACAACGGCAGCACCCAACAGCCAACTTTTTCAGCCGATCCAACAAGAGTTCAGGCGGCAATCGCTAGAATCGGAACCGATCCCGATTTTGGAGCAACTCCATATCGCTCTGCTTTATCGATGGCGCGAGCCGCAGTGACTTTCGATATCACAGCAAACGCAAACGAGATTTCCAGCTACGTCATTGTGTTGTTGTCAGACGGAACACCGACAGACTACGGAACACCGATCGACGAAATGGCGATTGATACCGATGTTCAAAATTTGAAAACGGCGGGTCGAGTTTCTTTGTCGACGGTTTACTACGGACCAGTCGACCCCGCGGCTTCCGGCCGTCTCATGCGAATGTCGGCACTGGGCGGAGGGCAATTTTTGGATACCAACATTGACGGTCAGATTCCAATCGATTCTCTGATAGGTTTCTCGACGGCCGAGCCTTGGGTCATAAAAAACATTGTCGTTACGAATATGAACGGCGCGCCATGCGACGACGGTACCATCGACGCCGACTCGGATGCAGATTCACTGTGTGATAAAGACGAAATTCGCTACAACGCCGAGTTCAGAAATGATCCCGTCAAAATGCAGCGTCTCGGCGGAAGGTTGTTCGACCCCAGCAATCGAAACAGTTTCAGCACGTATTTAAACGATTCGCTCTGGTATAAATTTGCAGTTTTTGGAGAAGCGCTTCCGCTGAACTGCACAGACGCGAGTGATCCTGATCGCGATCTCCTCAATAACTGCGAAGAGCAATACATGCGTTCTTCGACGCCGGTTGGGCCAACACAGAGATGGACGGACGCGATGGGTACTGACGCTGATCCGTTTAACTTTGATAGCGATGGTGATGGTTATCTCGACTGGTTTGAATATGCGATGACTCGCAACAAATCGTCTGGTCTTGACCACAACAACATTAATCAGCTCTATCTTGGATTGCGTCTCGATACGATTTTTCAGCAGCACCGCAATTGGCGAAACCCGGCTAGTTCTCCTGCCTACGACGGAGAATTTAAATTTTCGAGGGTCAATGCTTCTGGGCAAAACTGCTATACGTACAAACAAACTGTCTTACCGCTTTACCGAACGGCGGCGGTTGCAAATTCACAGGTGAGTGGCATCAGTGGTCTTGAGCATGCTGCCAACGAAAATGTCGTGATGGTCTACTTCCTTCAATCGCCAGAACGAGATCCGAACGGCCCGGGCGAGCTTCGCTACAGCTTTCAGCGCGTGTCACAGTCATCGAACCAGGTTCGCCTGAATCTAAGTATCGATCAGTACAGCTCCTATCGGGTCGGACAAGAGTCGAGAGTCAAACCCTAGATTTTGTTTACAGATGTTGCCGTCGCGACCTCCTTCATCGACAAGTTCTACGAGGTGACGTTTTGCGGCCGCAAATCGCATTCGGTGGCTCGCCGTGGTCTCGAACCGCGCTCTATAGCAAAGCTTCGCAGCTTTAGAGTAGGACTCTGATCTGCATAGAAAGAATAGTCTGCGTAGGGAAAGCAGAGAGTCTTGAGACTATGACGAGGTCTTGATTGAAGCGTAACTTCTGTTTCAACAGTTTGCGGTCACTTCTTTGTTTACAGATTGCGATTATTTCTGTTTCACCCTTTGCAGCCCAAGCATCGGAGCGCTGCTCCGATTTATTCCAAGAAATGCGAGGCTTTGCAAATACTCACGGCGTAATTCCTGACGAGGTCGCCAGATACGGAAAGCATTATCTTACAACGATTCAGCCTAGACTTTCGGAAGCCGCGTATTTCGGCGCTGAAAAATCTGTAAAAAATAAAATTGAAGCAAATGTGCGTCAATCGGATTTTGATCCAATTTTAAATCTGAAAGGTTCGGTCGGACGCGCAAAAAACGATCTTAGTCGAGAAGTCAGTGCGTCTTGGGTTATTTCCCCTGTGCGCGGCGGACAGTTTTGGGATCACGCAGCCGAGTACTCGCCAGAGTTTGCGATGCTCTCGAGCCTTCCTGTAATCACTGATTTTGCAGAACCGAAAATTAATGCGATCGGCCGAAGTGATGAAGCGGTCTCGCTAGAAGTCAGAAACTATGGCGGCCGAGAACGTCTGAATATAGGTCTAAGTTTTTACGCGTCTTCACGAACCGCCGATTCACAGAGAGTTGGTTTCAGAGTTAGGACGAATGTGACCGAACAGCTGGCGAAAGATCTGAAGGCCGATGTTTACTACCAACACGAGTTTTTTCTGTTTCCCACGATCACTAAGGTTGGGCTTTTGTATTCAGGCTTTATACTTTATGCCGATGGTAAACGCCTCGATCGCCAGATCGAGCTCGAAGTCTTTAATGTGAACTATGGACCAAATGAACGTTCCGGGATGCAGCGTCTGACCGAGTTCGGCTTCGTACTTTCAACAGAATCACCTGCTGGTCAGGACCATAGCTTAGAGCCATTGCCGACTCGTTTCGAAGTTGACATCTTGGATAGTCTTAATTTTTTGGATTACGTACCGACACTTGAGTCACTATTTCAGAAAGATCGAGAGACAAAGCGATCGCCGATTGAACGGCTACTAAGGAGCTCAAAAAATCTGGATCCCGATAGTGTGTCATCATTTGAAATCGAACTTCGAGAATCGTACCGCAATTCTTCTGTGCATCGAACAGCTGCAAGAATAGGTGCTCGAGGTCCAAGAGCGATCGAACAGGCTTTCAGAAATTTAGACTGGGGTGAGAACAGGCCAAGACGGGTTTTAGATTTTGTTGTCGGCAAACCCTTAGCGGGTCGGGCGACGCTTGTGAGCGACGTTCTATATCCGATCCATCAGTACCAGATACCGTATGAGACGGGCGCCTTCGCTGACATTCATGGCGAACATTCGCACCATGTTGCGACTCTTGGCCTCTTGATGGGGCTTCGGCCAAGCTCACGCTGGCTCTTTGCCGAAATGATTTCTCTCATTACCAACCCCTCGGTCTCGATGAGCGGAAACTGGCTTCTCTGGAATGGATTTTTTGATGGAACGGGTAGATTGGCTAATAGTCCGACATACTGGAAGGCGCTAGTGGATGAGGAACTGCGCAGCCTACGTGGCGAAGGTTACCGCTCGGGTAATTGAATCAGTGGGTCGGAAGGAAATTGATCTTTCTGTTGCCTCAGACAGCGAACTTTTTTCGCGACTTGATCAATCTCGCGATCGCTATTTTTTCTCGATACTGAAGGCGACTTTTTTGACGCCGGCGGTTTTGATGAGATCGATGACGGACGTCAGCGTTTCTAGCGTTACGGTTCTGTCGGCTTGAAGAATCGCGGCAGTGTCTGGTTTTTCAGAGACTGTTTTCGCTGCAATCGCCGATAACGCTTCGGGGGTTGCGGGCTGCCCGTTGACCACGATTGATCCGTCTTTTCCGATTGCGACATTGAGAGGTGCAGGCGGGGCGTCTTCGCCGGACGATGATTTCGGTAGATTGATATCGATGACCGGTTTCAGGACAAGCGGTGCCGTGACCATGAAGATGATGAGAACGACGAGAATGACGTCGACAAGGGGGACGATGTTAATCGCCGCTATTGGTTCATCATCGTTTTGGTTAATGCCACCGGCCATTTCTACACGGTCCCTTTCGCAGGTCGGCTGCGAATTGATTTTGCGTAGGCAACGCAGAGTTCACGAACTGAATCGATACTCTGCATCGTGCCGCGGACTTGTTTTTGGAACGAGTTGTACGCAATGACTGCGGGAATCGCGACAATCAGCCCAACAGCGGTAGCGACCAGAGCTTCAGCGATTCCTGCCATTACAGCCTCGTTGCCCGTTGAAGCGTTCGCAGCGAGATCGCGAAATGCCTTCATAATTCCAAGCACAGTTCCGAGCAATCCGATGAAAGGCGCGTTTGATCCAATCGTCGCAAGAAAGTTGAGTGAGCGTTCGAGTGCGGGTCGTTCGAGAAGCGCAAAAGAATTGAAGATTTCTCCGAGCCCTTCAGTGCCGCTCTCTTTGACGTGCCGAAGTCCGTACGAGAGTGCGCGACCTTCTAGCGAGTCGCGATCTTTCGCCATCTCTTCGAGTTCGCTCAAATTATAGCTCTGAAGAGCGTCCTTCATGCGCGCGCGATTCTTATTCGACTGCGAAACGACTGCGCGAAGAGTTAGCCATCGTTCGAGAATCAGCCCGATACTGACGACGCTGAGAATCAGCAAAAGCCATAAAGTCGCCTCTGCTCCACCTTGTGCCACACTAAAAAGTCGATCTGTTAGCATAGCTTAAATTATTTCTAGGGCGCGCGATCGGGTCAAGGTAACATTGCGGTCATGCGCCGATCTTTCGTGCCCGTCGTCATTTTATTGACTTGCTTCGCGTTGGTGACGGTTAGCCAAGTCGGGTGTCAGTGGAAGAAAATGGCGCGGCCGTCGTTTCTCGTCGTAGCGGTCGATCGTCTCGGCGTCACACGTGCTGGCTGCAGCCTAGAAAAAGATGACGCGACCCGTTCGGGTCTTGCAGAAATCTGTGACCAAGGCGTGCGGTTCACGCACGCATTTACCACATCAACCCTCTCGGCACCTGCGATGGGATCAATCTTGACGGGACGTTATCCGTACCGATCTGGGCTGCGTCACAATGGTGGCGGCGAACTTGGGACATTGACTTCTTCGATTGAAACAGTCGCCGAACGTGCACTCCAGCTCAACTTTCGAACACTCTTCGTCGCCGGGGCCGCGCCGTTACTTCGTCGAACTGGCTTGCACCAAGGCTTCGAGGTCTTCGATGATGCGATCAGCCCCGATCACCGCCGTCAGCATCGTCCGGCGCGAGAGGTCGTCGATATTTTTACGAAGTGGATGGACTCGCTACGTACAGACGACTCATTTTTTGCGGTTCTTCATCTGGGTGACTTGTTGATTCCGTGGCAGCCAATGCCCGACGATTCGGGTCGGGTTCGCGAAAGCACAGCGCGCGGTCAGCTTGAAGAGATCGACGAAAGTTTGGCGCGGTTATGGGCTCACTTGAAAGAGCAAAAACGTTGGGAGCAGACGACAATCGTTGTTGTCGGCTTGCAGGGAGATTCGGCGGAAATTCGAGCCGGCGAAGTTCCCGCTCTCGACTTGCATTCCGATACAACACATGTCGCGCTCTTGATCAAAGAAGGCCTGCGCGATCGCCGTGTCTCAGACCGAATTCGAGACGGTCAATCTCGCGCGGCCGGTCAGCCAGCCTATAATTGGGTTCCGAAAACTTGGTCGTTTGATATGAACGTTTCGATTGCCGACATCGGTGTGACATTGTTCGATTGGATAGAGGCACGCGAACCCTCTGAGTTCGAAGGCGACGATTCGATCAGCCTTCGATCGGCATTAACCGGACCGGGCGAAGCTGTTAAGGGTCTGCGTCGGCAAGATCGTTTGATCGTCAGTGAGTCGGCGTGGGCTCGTTGGCAGGTTGATCCCAATTTGCCGATTCGGGCGGCGTTGAGGCAGGGGCCCTACCTCTTCGTGTACGATTCGAATCCTTCGATTTACAACACGTTGACGGATGCGTTTGAAGTCGCACCGATGCCAAGACGAAATTCTAAAACGCTCGAACTTCAAGCGGGATTCGAACGAATCGCGTCTCAGCTTGGCTTTCGGGCTTTTCCCGGAATTTCAGCCGGACATCAGCTCGAAGAGAGGTGGGCGCGACTTTTTTTTA
>JALHOI010000029.1 GCA_022843085.1 Pseudobdellovibrionaceae bacterium | reverse complement strand
AAGACCAAACTGATGACGAGCACAAACGCAGCCCCGCTGGCCATTTGCACCGCAAGGAATGAAAAGCCACTTTTGACGTTCGCAGCACCACGTTGCACAAGTGTGCCAGTTGCCCAAAGCCAACTCGAAATGCATAAAGCGAGCGGAGCAAACACACCGAACACGCCCGATGTATCCGATCGCGTGTCACCAGCCGCGATCAGTGAGATTCCACCCAGGCCGATACAGGCCCCGAAAATCTTACGTAAACCCGGTCTTCCCGTTCTAAAGCCGATCCAACCAATTAACATGATCCAGATTGGCATCGAACCGATCACGACTGCGGCGATTCCTGACGGCACCCATTTTTGGATAACGCAGACAAAACCGTTCGCGCTGATCAATAGAACTCCGCTGGCGGCTGAAATCCGCATTTCCTTTCTTGAAAGCGTGGCCTCTTTCAGCATGCGCGAGACTATGGCCATACAAACGCTTGCAATGATAAATCTCAAGGCCGTTAGGGACCACGGCGGGATTGTTTCGATTGCATAAAGAATTCCAAGGTAGGTTGAACCCCACACGATATAAACGGCGGCGAACGCAGCGATGAGTAAAACTCGAGATTGTTTCGATAACGGCGATGGCACTGCCGCCAGCTACACGTCTTCGGTTCGCTAAGCAATTGAACCAACAATTTTGATGCCATTTTGGGGCGTAGAGAGCCGTTGGGAGGAACACATCGACCCAGTCTCAATCTCAGCCCGCTTTTATTCGCGGCCTACCCGGTACCCGGCTTGCACTTTGACCGATGTTATAATCTGGGAGAAACCGATGAAAGCCATTTTGTTTTTAGCAACACTCGCATTTTCGAACCTTGCTTTCGCAACGCCTGCGACTGACTCTGGCGTCAGCGTCACACCCAACGGGAATGTCCCGAACGATGTTGTCGACGTTAGGTTCGTTGGCAGTCCAGCCGAAGACCTCTATAATGCGATGACCTTTGAAGGGAAAGACGTCGGGACCAACACGGGCATTCAGTTCAAACAATCTGGCCCCGCAGTCTGCATCCGCCGGGTTGTTGCAAACGAGGCAAAACAAGCGTCAGTGATGAACTTCGAATGCGTGATTACCGTTGCTAGAAAGAAGTGATTACACGAGGCCCTGGTCGCCCAGGGCCCTTCACCCACAGAGGGCGGGGTAGCCTTTCTGGGCACGAAATCCGTGCTACCGAAAAGATTCGAGCTTTAGGTCGTCACAGATCTCATAAATTTTGAAGAACATCCGATCGCGAAGGGTGCTTCATTTTTCGCAGCGCCTGCGCCTCGATTTGACGTACACGCTCTTTGGTTACGTCCAAAATGTCGCCGATCGCATCAAGGGTGTAGGGGTCTGTAATCACCGTCGAGTAGACGTTCTCATCTACGCGGGTATCGAGACCGAAACGTAAACCTAAAACCCTTTGTTCTCTCGGGGTCAAAGTCGCAAATAGATACGCAATTGCCTGGCGTCGCTGCCTCGTTTCGAGTTCGGTGTACGGTGTTTCTGCAGCCATCTGCATCGCGATCGCGTCCACTTCGTGGCTTGCGCCCTCATCAAGCTCGTCGCTTGTTTTCGGGTTCGACACATACGTTGAATTCACCGACTTAGCCGCTCGCCATCGGCTAAGCGCGTTTGTAACTTGCAGCTCGCCGACTTGGCTCAAATGAAGCGCGTTAAAACGATTTGCGATTTCAATGTCGGTCGGAGCACGACCCGTTTCGTGTCGCAAATCTCGTGCAATACGGAAATAAGTTACCGCTTCCGAGTAAGCTCCGCCCGTTGTCGCCATCGCGAAACCCGAGGTCGATTCTCGAGCGACATTATTCAATTCGCTCCCCATACGCCTAAAGGCCCACGTGGAAAACATGAACTCGCTGTCAGCGCGATAGGCTCTGATCGCCTCGAGCAACCCGATGATTGACGCTTGATAGAGTTCATCAGGGTCAACGTCTGGTTCCAGCCGAGTTCGCGCAACCGACGCCTTAAACGCCAGAAGCTTGAATGCCGGTAGGGCGATCTTGTTTTCGAATTGCACCATCGTCACGGCATCCCCGACGGACCAACGACTTCGGGTGATTTGCGATACGAGAACGGCTTCAGCGTCGGTCGCGATGCGACCTTCGGCTTGAGCCCCGACTGAAGTTCGAATCCGGTCGCGAAGCGTAAAGAGGGTCACAAGTTGCGGCTTCGTCAGCCGCTTGAGACCCGAATTAGGAATATGGCGACTCAGAAATTGCTCGGCACTCGACGTCGGGTCAATGAACTTGGCCGGTGACTCGAAAAGCGATTCACACCGACGGGCTGAAGCTTCCAACCCTGAGAAAACCAAAAATAGGATCAGGCCTGCGGCCCTACCTAACGAGAACGACGATGGACGTGACATGTTGTGAATCTAACCGCAGCCGGCGAAAGTCGGTACTTTTCTGGCCTTTCGTTGTCGTAATTGCAGGTCCGAACAAACTCTGTTCGACTCAGAACCGTGGCGCGAATCAGCCATCTATGACACATTGATTGCGACTGACGAGACAACGGGACTTGCGCAAACGGCAGAATCTCTTGGCCGCATCGGACCAGAAACCCGAGAGCTGCTTGATCGCACGTCTGCCTCTGGATTCAATCCCACTTCAATTCAAGAATCAGCGATACCCACTTTCTTAGACGCGCTTGAGAAGTACATGCGCTTTTTATCGGTGCATGGAAAAACGCCTAAGCCATGACAACGGGTGCTTCGGGTGGCATGGTCCTTAAAATGTTGCCAGTAAGCCAGACGATCGAACAATTCAAAGCGCTGGATCTGCGGGATCCCTGTTTTCTGCGCGCCGCGATCGACATCCTTGCGCGAACCCACAGAGCTACATCAAGTGTCGACTTTGCCTCAAGCGGTTCACTGCCTGTCGTTTTAGGTGGGTCTGAATTCGCAATTAAATTTTTCCCGCCAGTGTTTGCCGAGGCCTTTAAGAATGAAGTCACGGCGCTGCGCTTTCTGTCGAAGTGCGCAGTGCCTAAATTGTTAGACTCTGGGTTCATCGACGACTGGCAGTATGTTTTAATGTCCCACCTGCCGGGGCAAAGTTTGAAAGCTCTTTGGCCTTGCCTTTCTTCGGACGCGCAGAGATTGGCGTGCCGAGACGTGGGCCAAGGGCTTCGAAAGATTCACGAGATCCCGCTTAGGTCCGATTTTGACAAAAGCTCGTGGTCGAATTTTCTTTCCTCGCAAAAGGCCGCATGTGTCGATCGACACACAAAACTTGGCCTACCAGCTGAGCTTGTTTCTCAGATTCCCAACTTTTTAGAAAGTGTCGACCTTGCTCCTCGCAAAATCTGCTTTCTTCACACTGAAGTAATGAAAGACCACGTATTTTTCGAATCAGATCGTTTCGAATCTTCCGCCAGTGTCGTGGGTGAATTAAAATTCAGTGGATTTTTAGATTTTGAACCCTCGATGGTCGGCGATGCCGATTACGACTTCGCCTCAGTCGGTGTTTTTCTATCTTCGGCTGACCGCCCGATGCTGCGTTCATTCTTCGAAGGCTACGGCGAACTTGACCGTGCCTCCAGCGTCGAAATCAGACGAAGGGTCATGGCCTTCACGCTTCTTCATAAATACAGCAATCTCACGTGGTATCTGAAGTTTATGCCCAGCGCGAATTCGTTCGAGGCCCTCGCGGATCTTTGGTGGGCGACTTAACTTTTTCAATCGAGAGTAGAGAGTAAATTTAAATTTTAACTTCAATGGCTAAAACGGCGCTCGAGAGTTTTCGTGTTGCGAAGACTCGACTTCCTCGTCAAACTTCGACCATGAAAGCAATTTGGAAGAACGTCGTCATAGCTGAAAGCAAAGAAACCGTTGTTGTCGAGGGAAACCACTACTTCCCCGAAGCAAGCTTAGTTAAAAAGTACTTTACACCAAGCGCGACACACACGACCTGCGGCTGGAAGGGCGTGGCCAGCTACTACAATGTCGAGGTCGACGGCGCGACTAACAAAGATGCCGCTTGGTTTTATGCCGATCCGAAATCAGCCGCGAGTGAAATTAAAAATCACGTCGCATTCTGGAAGGGCGTTCTCGTTCAAGCGTGATTGAGGCTCAAGGTTTCGGGGAAGGAAAAGATGAAAATGAGCAGCGGCCGATTAGCGAACTGCCTGGTGACCAAATTTCACCCCAAGCTCCTTTTATGAAAGCGTCGTTTGGCACTGATGGGAACTAAAGAGGCTATTTTTCAAAAGTTTGGAAGCGACCCGTAGATTTTGTCTATGGTTGTCGAATTTATAACAGGCGAAAGTCGCACCATACCGCTGTACAGTCATGGATATGTGGTACCTCAAAATTTTAATCACCACATTTCTTGTATACCCTCATTTTTCAAGAGCGGCTCAACCTTACGGCTACGAATTCGATCCACCACCCGTCCGAGTCGTTTGTGAATCTTTGTTTTTTTCTTCATCGGCAAAAGGGGTCACTGCTCTAGGAAGTCATCTTCGCGTCGATCCAACAGCGGTAAATGGGCTTCTGGCAGTGATCAACCGTTTGCGCCTGCGTTTTGGTATAGCCGGAATACAAATTATTGGCAGTCGAACGCACAAGCTTTGGGGTTCTAATTACGACCTCGATGTCGGCCTTTTGCCAAAAATTTCAAACGACCCGATGCTTAACTCAGACGTCTTCGACTCGCTTCGAAATGAATTGTTAACTCCGTTCGCGGATCGATTCCAAGTACGAATCGATTTGAGTAGCTACATCCCTATCCCGCTTCGCGAAAGAATTGAGACGAATCAATTTATCTCGAGCCACCAAGCAACCGCGTTGCGAAATCGCCTCTTAGCGCACGTCGAAGAAGCAAAACAGATCATTGATTTCCATCCAAATTTTGGTGCAGCCGGCTGGCAAGAGAGACTCACGGTTCAAAGAGCCAGATTGGACCACGCCGAAGAAACAAATCTACTTTTTCAATTTGATAACATTCCCTACCAGGATCTGCGCAGCGCAATGCTTTTTGGAATGAAAGCCGAGGCAGCGAAAATGGGTTTTGGTGGGAAATACATCAGCGATGAATCTGTGATCGCGGTCTATCGAAGTGATGTTGATGAGCGCGATCTCGCCCGACTCCACTCCCTCGGCTATCGTTGGCTTTATTGGATCAACGATAACGGGACTCTCGATCTCTACGAACCCCGCTAAATGTGCCGAATAGCGACTTAACGTCGACGGGAAAGAGACTACTCGAGACGACAAAAGGCTTCGTAGATTCCGTCCTGAGTTTGATGGCGCAGGTTCGCTTTCAAAGTATCGGTCGAACTAAACATCGTGTCGCCGCGCTTTGCAACAATGACCAGCGCATCGCCGAGAGCCCAAGCCGAGCCATCCAGATTTCCGAACTTGCCTAATTGCAGTGGATTTGTCGCACCATCGTTCGAAGTGACATCAAGTTTAAACTGCTGTTTCACTTCGATTCCCGTCGCAATTAAAAAAGCTGAGTAGTCGCAAACAATCACTTTTGCTTGAGCGGTAGCGCCTAGAAAGAAAGCTGCTGAGAAAAGTACGGCTTGAAGTCTCATTTGCGTCCTTTGTTCTAAAGTTAAAAATCACGATCAAATATGTGCTTCCGATCTAGCGAAAATTGCCCTTATCGCGAAGCTAGAAGATGGGTTCAAAAAGATTTGGCTGCGCCGCGCTTGGGCGTTTGTATGAATGAAAGGTCAGCATTGCAGGTACACTGTTCAGCAGCGAACGATTACGCTCTTGACTACGAAGAACGCGAGGACTTCGACCTTTAACTTAAAAAGTAACGAGCTCATTTTTATCATCTCAATTCAAAATTATCGTTTTGGCTGCGCCTCTATCGAGTCCAGCGGAATAATTTTGCAAACCAACCGGCGCATTTAGGGACAGGCGATGGTCGTTTTTCGTGGCTGGGATCTGCACGGACTGGTGCTTCATTCGGCACGGTTACAAGCTCATCTTCCTTGGTACCAGCTTCGAAAATCTTTTGCAGACGCGATTGCAAGTCGGATGTGGGTTTCCATCGCGCAAGTTCCGCTCTCTCTTTCACGGACCCATTTTGAAGGTTCGGAAAAATTCGGGTCTCGGCGGTTGGTGACAACTCGGTTGGCGTTTCAGAAGGTTTTTTTGGGAAAAATCCGGATAACACCTTCGCTTTACCGTCGGAATCCCTAAGCCCATTCAAGAAACCCGCAAGCGACGAGGATTGTGGTTTCAGAAAACTTAGCTCTTGGTCAAGCTTATGGTTCCTTCCGTCGACCATGCGCCGAATCTCGGCCCTCACATCGTCCGATACTGGAAACTGCACCGTGTGGAAAACTTCAGGAGAAAACTCAAAAGCCACCCTCCGCATGCGCGGGTCTTTGAGAACATTGCGAAGCTCAGCCGCAAACTCTTGCGACTTTGGTTCGAGGCGACTAACGGCTTCGAATAAGAAGCGTACGGTTTCAATTGTCATCACAGCACGGGTATTCAAATTCGTTGATTGCGAGTTTTGAAACAATTTAAGTAGCGCCAGAAGTTCATTTTCGACAGGCGCACGAGCTCCGAGCTTTTCTTGAAGGGAAATCCATTTTTGAAGAAGTTCATGTTCATCATTAGGATCGTTAAAAAATGCGAGCCATTGTTCGCCGATGCCAAAACGGTGGCCAGCCACGGGCGGCCGGGGACCTGCCGAGGCGAGCGCTTCGATCGTCTCGGATCGCAACATATTTCGGGCTCGGGCCTCAATCAGCGCATCAAAACCATCGCGCATTAATTCACGCGCTTGGCGCCAGTCGCTGCCGCTCAATTTCAAGGAATCTTTCTTAAGCCAAGCGACGACAGAACTTTCGAATCCTGGCGTCCAAATTTGCAATTCACTCACCAGCCGCAGTGTGGCCTGCTTTTGCGTATTTGAAGCTGTGCCGCTCAAGATCTCTTCAGCGGCCTCAGTGATCACGTTTCGGATTTGCGGTGAAAGCGGCTGCGCGGAATTGAGCGCGGAAAGCTCTGAAAAAAGAATAGCGAGCGCACCCGGCTTTAATTTTGACTTTTCAAGATACGAAGCGAGCTTCTCTGCATCGATCTGAAATGATGCGCGGACGCCCGCGGTGGGTCGATCCGAGTACCATTCGGAAATTCGATCTGCATCGAACGTCAATGCGATTGCAACATTCTCTTTCTTGGCCATTCCACTCAGCAAACGTTCCGAAACGACTTCGTCACGATTACCACGAAGATACTTGAGCGCCGCCGCGAAAGAATCTGTATCGCCTGTCACTCCGATTTGCGCAATCGCCTGGGAAATCGCAGTCGGTGACACGTCATGAAAAGCACTTATTCTTTTTATAACAGCTGGACCATCATCGGGGATGCCGTCAAGCCAATGTTCGTATCGTGGCCCGTACCAATCGACGCGGGCGGATCCCAATTCGGCTGCTATAACCGGGTTTGAAATCGCTGTCGGTGTACCTCTTTTGATCTGTTCATAGATGACATGAAGTGCAGCTTTTCCCTGCTCGCCTCCTTTTCTCAGTATCTTTGCCAATTCGGTGTGGAACTCGGCATCTTCGATTCCGAGGACGTCGAATGCTCTCAAAGTCTGGCGTCGAAAAAGGTAATCCCGACTATCACGACTTACGGCTTTAAGAAGTTCCGGCCGCAGTTTCTCGGCAAGTCTTTTCATCTGAAGATGTGGGATCTGGGCATCCACATTCGCTGCGACTGCACGCAGAATCAGAGGCTCGTTTTTTAGAGTGCCACGGATGAGCGACACCATTTCGTGCGCGGGCTCCTCAAGCTTTACATTCGAAAATGCACGAGAGATTTTTGCGACAGCGAGATGCTCCGACAGCTCGGCATCAATTGTTCGGCCGTTTTTACGTAAATGTTCAGCGTACACCGCACAAATACGTGCCCACTCCTCCGTGTTAAACTGTCCTGTCTCGTAGGCAGTTTCGCGAATAAAGCGTTCAATAGTTTCTTCGTAGCCAGGAGGCCACTCTCGGCGAGACTCAAGGTAAACAGCGGTTTGTTGAGTTGCGGCCCTATGGGCATTCGGAGTTTTCAGGTAGTATTCAAGTTGTGCCGGGGTCAGCAGTTGTGAATCAGTTGCGGATAAAACATTTGCCGGCCCGAACGCGAAGAGAAGGGTCATGAGCGAGATCACAAGACCGCGTCGCAAAGCCATGGAAACACTTCGGAATAACAGTACCTTAGCATTAGCTGCAGACAGTTTTTCTTTTCAGGCTGATGCCGCCAGACCTTAGCCTTGAGTCGAGTCCAGAGCGGACGATGATCGCGGTGTTTTCTATGTCCGGTTCGTACAGGCCAAGACCGACTCTCATCTTCGCACTTACCATTCTTTTTTAAGTTAGAATGGTCGAAATTATTTACGGCACGAGAGCGCCTCTTTTGCCGAAGCAAAAATTTCCGACACATCAGATCTCCAACGTGAACTATTAGGCGCGTTCGCGTCGAAACAAAATAGGCTCAAAAGTGACGGAAAATGGCTGATTGACTAGGCTATCAGGCGTCCTTTCGCAATCGCGTTGGAACGCGGCTTGAACTCCAAAGTGAGATGAAAGCGGCGATGCCATTTTTAGTCCTATGTACGTCGGCTCTCGCTGCATTGGTTTCACCTGCCCGTGCTTACGAATGTCAGGACCTCTTTAAAGCTAGCAACCCGGTCAGAACTAAGCGAACCTTCTCGGGCGCCGTCGAGGGCAGTCATTTGGGTCAAACCCTCTCACGCGAAATTCAGCACGAATTAATCAGTCTCAGCGATACGACCGCCGAATTGTCGAAACTTTTTCCGGTCAATCTCGCTCAGTCGGTTCCTACCGGAAAAGAACTAGCGCTGGTTTTCAAAGGTTCGGGTCACATCGCTGAACTCACTGTCGTTCATTCAGGTGGACGATGGCATCTCAGTACCACAGGCCGCGGTATCGCGGCAGGACAAGCCCGCAAGCTCGCACAGGATATCGCGGTCTCTGATCTGTCTTCGCGAGACTTGACGTTGCATCTCGCCCTGCACATGAACGCAATCCGCGAATTTTTCGAGATTCAAACAGCGTTCGAACGAGACGATATTCTCGGACCGCTTCGAGAATGGGCTAAAGCAAGCGGTGAAGATCCGTTCCAAAGTGACATCGTCCAGCTACTACTTGCTTCTCGCAAGGAACGATTCCATCTCGATCGTGGGTTCGAGAAAAATGCACCGATGGAATTGTCCGAGAAAAGCATACGAAAAATGGCAGCTCTGACTTTTCTCGTACAACGAAATTTAGTGTTCTCACTTGGGCCGGATGGCCAATCGCCCGGTGTCTATCAAAAGATGGGTACCAACGCTTGGGAACGCATCTCTTCGTCGGACGATAATGCCCAAACGGATCGAACTGTACTTCTTCTTCAGGCTATGAAAAACGCCGGGTTTAATTACGACTCTGGAACGTATCGCGAAACGACCGAAAATTAATTTTAGTCTTGGCCAGTATTGTCGAGCCGTGAAATCAATAGCCGGTCTCGAGCGCGAAATTTCTTTGGTAGCGATTTGAAGCATAGTCATGCGTTTTTTAATCTCGTGAACGAAATGCGACGACTCGGTTATCACCGGATGTACAGACGAACCTTCGATCCCAATCACCAACTTTCGCTGACGAGCGGTGTTCAATGTGCAGAATAAAAGCAGCGCCAGAATAGGGGCGCTTATTTTATTTTCAAGACAAGGGCGGATCAGCGCCCTGGAAGCGGCCTCGGCACGGGAAATCCTCCCTCGCGGCATTCATCGACAGTAAGTTTATCGGGCGTACATTCCGAGCCGCCGAAAAAGTCTTTCACACAGTCCTCGACTCCGCGCTCGATTGCTTGTGCTTCCGTACGACCTACTCCAAGAAAGCCCGTAATCGTCGGGACCCCAAGTTTTGTCGATCGTAGCGTCATTCGACATTCAACGATGCGGCCAGATGCTGGTGGTCGCGTAGATGGCTCTCGAGACGCAGGGCCGGCATCCGCAAAAAGTTTCGGAACGTTCGGACTCATACGGCAATAACCATAGATGTCGGGACCTGAGCCCGCGCTTTGTGTCGCTCGCATTAGAACATAGTCCTGCTGATATTTCTTAAAATAGCGAGCGGTCGTGATGCCATTGTTGCAGATTGTGGATAGGACATACGCTTTCGAATCGGCGCTAAGTCCCGCTTTAGAATTGTCGAACATCTCGAGAACAGACGTGCCATCGTTGCAGTATCCTGACGGTCCTTTCGTTGCGACCATACCGTCAATGTTCATGCGACCATTGCGAAAAACGCCGCCGTTTTTAAGCGAAAATTCGATGTCATCGCCTGGTGTTAAGTGAACCACGTGAGTAAGTCCACGCGACGGTGAGGTAAATTCAGTGTCGATAAAATAGAGTTTTGGTTGAAAGAGGTCCTGACCAACGAACTGGCAATCGTAAAATTGCGGGGGAGCATTCGGTGATGTATCGATCGTAAGCACATGCGGCGTCGAACTTGAATCATAAAGGGCTTTGAGGCTTGCCGCCGTTGGCGCCGGTTTACTGGCCGCGTGGCTATAGGCAACGAACATCACAATCGGCATAAACAACGTTAACGAATTAACGATCAAGCGACTGGACTTCGATTTCATAATTTCTGTTCCCCCGAGTAAATTTGCTCGCGAAGACTTTCTCAAGGCGCTCGCCGAATCCAGTATAAACGCCACGCGTCGCCAGAAAGCCGACGATTCATCGCGCTCAATGGTCTATGTCACTTCATTGTGTGTTTGCGTCGAGATCGCATGGCAACATGGTTCTACGCAGATTTTTTACGGAAGCAGTTACACGTTTGCGACCGAAACTTGTGAGGTCGGATATCTGAGCATGACACCGGCCTGCGCCCGCTAGTGAAGCCGAAAGCGGGGTTTCTGCTTTGATGGGAAGTGCTGCCGGATCAAAGAGCTCAGGCTCTCGGTATCGCTGACGAGCCAAGAATCATTAGCTTTTGTTCGATCGTTCCCGATTTATCATTCAGAAAATGGGGATGAAATTGAATTGCGGATTTGATACGTAAGTTCACGGGATTCAGAGGGGGAATGTGAAAGATGAAAATTCTGACTTTAGTTTTAGTTTTGCTGTCGAGTAATGCGTTCGCGTGGTGGGATGTAAATCAGTGTGGCGCTTCCTTTGCTGCTGAAGGACCCACAGTCGCTGTTGCCAGTGGGAATGCGATTGGAATTTGTGAGGCCTACTGCCATTCTTATCTATCGGAGTGCCAGAGGAATGGGGCCGTTAAGATCATCGGCCCAGACTGTCGGGCTACTTTCGTTTCAGATAAAGGTCCGTCGTACACCATTAATAGATTTCGTGCTGACGCCTATGGCGAAGTTCGTTGCCGGTATCAATAGTAACCCTACTTTCACAAAACACTAATTTGCCGGACAGAACCGAAACATGAAAACGCGAGAGCGCGCTGCCAATCCGAGATTCGGGGGAAAACGTGCTCGCTCGCATTCGTTTCGGCGAACTGCTCGCGGAGCACCTTTTCTAAGTCTTCCGAGATCGGAACTTGTCGCCAATAACCAGCCTTCGTCGACTTGATCGTCTTAAGCCTACAATTGTGCGACTTATTCACGTTGATCAGTCGATTTTCGAAATCGACGTCGCTACATTCGAGCGCAAAGAGTTCGCCGGATCTCATGCCGGTCAAGAGTGCAGTTGCCCACACTCTTTTCCACCGGTGATCAGACTCGAATGCCTTTTCGATCAGAGTTTGAATTTCACCGATCGTCAAAATCTCGGGCCGACTCTCCGAATCTTTTCCGAGCACGATGTCGAACGTCGGAGAACGTTGAAGATTTTTGAGCTTCCGCTTTGGATTCCGAAATCGAAAACAGATTTTATGATCTGCTTCAATTTCTTCCGGTGTCCAAAACAAAGACCCTCTTCTTTCATCGAATCAAACACTTCAGCCATGACAAACGCGTTCAGATCCGAAGCTGGTCGATTCGAAAACCGGCCGAGCCATTTCCTCATTGAACCGAAATAGTCGTCTTGATTGAGCTTAGACCTCGCGCCTGTCGCGACTTTCGTTTGGAGCGAATGTTCGTGCCACTCGCTCACCAGATCGCCCCACAAGACTCCACGCGCTTCGGTTTGATGGAGCTCTCGCTCGCATTCTTTGCGCAATGTCGCTTCGTGTTTTTTCGCATCGCTGAAGGTAGTGAAGCCACTCTCTTGCTTCGTGACACGGCGGTGAGGACTCTCTTTTGATCGTACTTAAACTCGAACCTTGTAGAGAACTTTTTCGTCTTTCTTATATTCTTGAATCATGCGCTTCTCCTCTTGGGATAAGTGCTTGTTTCTAAGAACCGATCGAGCTCGCGACGGTTGAATCTTAAAGACCGACCCATTTTTGAAAACGGAATCCTCCTTCGATAGACCAACTGGCGGAGCGCGCCGACCGACGGCAGCCTCAAATATTCTGTCGCCTCACGGGACGTTAACCACTTTAAATTTTTAAAGATCGTTTTCTCGACTCCGCCGATATCACGCTCTCGATTTCTTCTCAATCCATCCTGTTCAAGCTTCGCATCGTTTTCCGCACCGTTCTTTCCTTGGATGAGTTCAATATTATTACCCACCCTTACTGCCTTCTTTCTTGGGCCCACATAACAGATCACCACCGACAAAATTCCTGACCACTTCCCCTCAAGACAAAGTCGTAGAGGGGAAGTGGTCAGGAATTTTGTCGGTGGCTTCCGAGATCTCTTGTGGGCCGAATTCGTTTTTGATTTTCAGAGGCTAGCTTTGATTTTCACTGATCAGTCCAAGAGGCCCTAAGTGTCACCCCCCGGACACTTTGAGTTCGCAGTTTTGCGCGAGGTGTTCATCACGGGAGATCACACAATTCGCGCATGACCTATACAAAGCAACCAAGATGCCACGGCGAAAATCAGTGCGAGCTATCAGCACAGTCGCTCTCTCACTTCGATCAAGTTTTTAGGTAGAAAAATTCGTTTGCAAATTCGAAAGTTTAAATCGCTAGAATTCACGAAGCGCGAGACTTTGCGGTCTGTTACGTTCAGTGACGGCTCGTTCGGCTTCGCGAACGGCCTGGAAAATTAGAATCCTCTCGTTTCGATCGAAAAGCGGCCCAGTCATGTTCAGGCTGATGCCGCCAGACCTTGGGTTCTGAAGCGAGGTCGGGGTTCTAGACTTTTCTTTCGTCTCGGATCCGAAGTATTCTAAGACAACTACCTTCGAGTTCGAAGTCTCACTGCCGGCAGGGATATGTATCAGATCACTACGGTCATATTGGTTATCACTTTTTCTTTCGTAGCCTACGGCGCAGAGACTGTCCGCTCGTCTGTAACGGGCGGCCGAGAAACGGTTTCCAACTCCTCATTTTGGAAGGATCACATTTGCTGGATGAAGGGCGAAGCAGGGAAATCGACCCCTCTCGATATTGAATCCTCGACCGAACCTCCGCCCCTTGGTTGCGGACCTATTGAGGACACAGATGCAGTTGCACGGGCTTACCTCAAGCTTGAAAGTAAAACCGCGAAGCCGGTAAAGGTTTGTTTTACGCTCGTTGGATTTGTATCGGCCGATAGCTCAAAGTTAATTGAAGCGATCGACGGTCGGCTAGTTTCGGATGGCGTAAAACGATCCCACCTTCCAAAGGGCACAGAATATGTTTTCAAGACAAAAGAGAGCATCGTGGAAATTGCCGCCCAAAAAGACGAGGGTAGCGCAAAAAAGTCGATCGTCGACCGATTTAAATCACAGAGTCAGTGCGATAAAATAAAGGCGATTCAACCCATCTGCAGTGAATATTTTAATGAGGACGTGCTCGATTATTTTAATAATCGGGGATACATCGCTCGTGCGCGAAAAGGTGAGGTCGTTTCCGTGCCCTCTGTCC
>JALHOI010000028.1:13106-14228 GCA_022843085.1 Pseudobdellovibrionaceae bacterium | reverse complement strand
GCGCACGCGAACATCGCCCGCGAGCACTTGCACGGTGCACCGATTGCCGACCTTCACCACGCGAAGAAGAACACGAAAACGAACACGGAGAAATAAATGAATTTCAGTTTCAATCGGCACCTGGCTTGGTTTTTCGCGGTCGGAGTCGCAATTGGCTCGGCTGGCTGTGCCTCGAATTCGCGCGATGCTCTCGGTCGTTGTCCGCCGGCCGTGGTGGAAGTCGGTTGCCCGTTCGGTGAGGAGCGCAAGTGCGCCACGAACACCGATGGTTGCCAGACCTGCGGCTGTGAGCCGCGCCCAGGCGCGTTCGGGCGACCCGACCCCGCGACGCCTCCGATGGGCTCACCTCTGCGTCGCTGAACTTCAGCCGGTCGTACTCATCTTCAACTGGTCACGCTGAGCTCACCGTGCTAAGTTGTCGCCCATGACGGTGAAGACCAAAGATGAGATCATGAAGATGGCGAAGGTTTGCCAGTTGGCGGCTCGCTGCCTTGAGCACACCGGCAAGTTCGTAAAAGCGGGAATGACAACCGATGAGCTCGACAAAATCGCCAGTGACTGGGGTCTCTCGCACGGGGCGAAGTCGGCACCGCTTGGTTACAAAGGATTTCCAAAGTCGATCTGCACATCGGTGAATCACGTCATCTGTCACGGCGTGCCCGGCAAAGAAGTTTTGAAAGACGGCGACATCGTGAATGTCGACATCACTCTTCTGATGGACGGATTCCACGGCGATACGTCGTACACGTTTTTCGTTGGCGAGGTTTCAGAGCGGGCCAAAAAAGTAACCGAGATCGCGAAGAAGGCGATGGAAAAAGGTATCGAGGCGATTACGCCCTTCGGTACGACCGGCGACATTGGATTCGCAATTAACAAGTTCACCACAAAAAGCGGGTTCTACGTCGTCGAAGAGATTGGCGGTCATGGAATCGGCCGCGTTTTCCACGAGGATCCGTTTGTACCGTCTTTCGGCAAAAAGGGTCGAGGAGACCGCCTGCTTCCCGGCGGATGCATTACCGTCGAACCTATGGTGAATGAGACGGCAGCGGATATGATCGAGCACGCGATACCGAACTCGCAAATCCAGTGGTACACGACGGCCGATAAGACCCTTTCAGCGCA
>JALHOI010000028.1:0-13096 GCA_022843085.1 Pseudobdellovibrionaceae bacterium | reverse complement strand
ATTTGAACACACCGTACTGATCACCGAAAAAGGTCCCGAAATCTTGACGGTGCCTTGACCCTCTGGTTAGGTCGAAGCCTCAGAGTTTTTAAGAATTTATTATGACGAACGTCGATATCTCGGCGGTCGAAGAGTTGGGCATGGAGCCCGACAGGCAAGGAATCATCACGTGGCATTCGATGCAGGATCAAACATGAAGACACTTCTCTCGGGCGTTCCGAAAACTAAAGACGGCAAAGCCGACTACCGCGTTTGTAAGGCGGCGATGGATGATTCGAAGGTTTTCGAAGAATTGGCGCGATGGGGCCGCGAAGAAATTCGTCTGGCTGAAACCGAAATGCCGGGTTTGATGGCATTACGAGAAGAGTACGGCGCTAAAAAACCTCTTAAAGGCGCGCGCATCACGGGCTGCCTTCATATGACAATCCAGACTGCCGTGCTGATCGAAACTTTGGTCGAACTTGGCGCGCGCGTTCGTTGGTCAAGCTGCAACATCTTCTCAACGCAAGACCAGGCCGCCGTTGCGATTGCGGCTGCGGGAATTCCCGTTTTCGCCTGGAAGGGCGAAACTGAAGACGAATACAACTGGTGTGTCGACCAGTCGATCGCAGGTTGGGGCGAGGAAGGCTACGACCTCATTCTCGACGATGGTGGCGATCTGACCAACATGATGCACGAGCCAAAGTTCGCGCGTGGTTTGAAGCAGCTGCTCGGAATTTCTGAAGAGACGACAACCGGCGTTCACAACGTCGAGAAGATGCACGCGAAGGGTCTGCTCAAACTTCCTGTGATCAACGTGAACGATTCTGTCACAAAAACAAAATTCGATAACTTGTATGGCTGCCGCGAATCGCTGGCAGACGGTATCAAACGTGCGACCGATGTTATGCTTGCGGGTAAGGTTGTCGTAGTTGCCGGTTACGGCGATGTCGGCAAAGGCTGCGCTCATTCGATGAAGTCGTATGGATCACGTGTTCTGGTCACCGAAATTGATCCAATCTGCGCGCTTCAGGCTGCGATGGAAGGCTTCGAAGTTACAACGATGGAAGACGCCGCAAAGATCGGCGACATTTTTGTGACGACAACTGGCTGCTGCGACATCATTACTGAAAAGCACTTCAGTCAGATGAAAAACCGAGCGATCGTTTGCAACATCGGCCACTTTGATATCGAAATTGATATGGCGTGGTTAAACCAAAACTCGCAGGCTCGCGAAGTGAAACCACAAGTCGACATTCACACGCTGAAGAGTGGCGTTGAGATCATCGTTCTTGCGAAGGGCCGCCTGGTCAACCTTGGCTGCGCAACGGGTCATCCGTCGTTCGTCATGTCGACGTCGTTCACGAATCAGGTTCTCGCTCAGATGGAGCTTTGGACGAATCGCGACAAGTACAAAACTGTCGGAGTTTATCGTCTGTCGAAAGAGCTCGACGAAAAGGTCGCGCGTCTTCACCTCGGCAAACTTGGCGTGAAATTGACGACCTTGTCAGACAAACAGTCGAAGTACCTTGGAACAGACAAAGCCGGCCCCTATAAGCCCGAACACTATCGCTACTAGCTTTTTCAGTGCGCAGTTCTTTTAGAACGGCCGCGAAGGTACGCGGAGGTTCTAAAAGAAGCACTCTGAAAACGACCCAAGTGAACCCGTTGATAACTCAGTCGTGGCAATGACTGGGTTTTTTCTTTTAGACTAACTTGTGGGCAAGTCGGTCTAAGATTTTTTGCGGCATCAGACCTAAGGCTTTTACGCGGTTGAAATCGGCGTGAGACATCTGATTGTCGATTGTCATTTTCAAAAAATCGGTCATCGTGAGACCGGTTTTTGATTTTTGAAGAGGCGTGATCAGATCGCCAACGTCAATCAACCCCGGTTTCATCACGCGAAACAAAATTCCTGGGTGATCCGAAAGGCGCATAATTTTTTGTGCGGTCTCTTCGAGCTTAAACCTCGCAGCGAAAAGTAAGCAGGGAAAACGAGGCATGGTCGCTTGAACTTCGGCCTTACCGATCAAGAACGTGTCGCCAACTTCTATTTCAGATTCATTTAATGTCGAGAGCGTGAGATTTTCGCCGAACGCGCCGTGGCTGAGGTCGACACCGGTTGGAACCAAGGGTCTCCAGAACTCGAAGGCTTCAAGCGAGACCGCATAAAGTGCACGACCTTCGCCGCCGTGGACCTGAGAATTAGCCTGCTCGTCACCCTCGAGACCGAGCTGACCTAGGTAAATCGGACCAGGCACTTGAGTTTTAAAAATTGCGGTCGGCAACGATTTTCCGCGCGCGACGATCGTTTGCGTTTTCCCGACTTGAATCGAAAGTACTTTCATATGTGCCTAGGCGGTCGCGCTCGATTGTGCAATTCATGCGAGCGGTGTTGGGTTTCGCATTTCATGCGAGCGGTTTTGGGCTGACGTGTTTCAAATAAAATCTAAGTTCGCCAATGCTTTCACGAATGTCATCGATCGCTCGATGTGTATTTTTCTTCTCAAACTTCGTCTTGTAAAGCGATTGAAAGATAACCTTCCAGGCCGTGACGTCGAGCATACGGTAGTGAAGCCGACGAGCGAACGAGGGAAAGTATTTGTTTATGAACAGCCGATCTTGGCTGATCGAATTTCCGCACAAGACGGCGCTTTCGCCTTGAAAGTGACGGTCGACGAACTGAATGAGATCGCGTTCGACAATTGCCGGTTCGCGCCCGCTTGCCACGGCAAGAGTCAGGCCCGAGGCCGCGTGGTGTTCTGTGTTCCATTGATCCATTCGATCAAGAAACTCTTGTGGTTGTCTGATGACGGCGTGAAAAGTTTCGACCTCGTTGAATTCGAGGTCGCAAATGATCGCCGCGACTTCGATCGGAACTTCGCGTTCAACGTCGAGTCCTGTCATTTCCATATCGAGCCAGAGCATCTTCGTCATAGTCAGGCAGTTTAAAGCGAATCGACTTAATCTTCGAGAAAAATGATAAATGACCCTGCGTTCTCTGTCGAATAGGGGAAGCCACCAAGCTTCAACCATTCGAGAGCCACTTTTCGAACAGCACCTGTTCCTTGACCGGTGATCAAGCGTACCTTGTGATGTCCAGCTCGTTGAGATTTGACAAGAAATCGGTCAACCGCGTCGGCCACGGCGTCGGTCGTAAACCCGTGAAGATCGAGTGTCGGCAGCTGGGCCTTCGTCCCGGCGATCGGAACCCTCGCTGGTGGTGGTGGATATTTTTTTGCCATTGCTTTCTTACTTTAGCTCATTGCTTTCAGAAGCGCGAGCCTGACTCAGATTTAGTCACGATTCAGCCGAAAATAGAATGTATGCGATTGGTCCTGGCGATTCTGTTCACCGCTATTTTTCTAAGCACGTCTGCGAAGGCGAATGTCGGCGTTTTGAAGTTTGAGAGCGTGTTCTCGGCCTTTGAGGGCGGCGGAGCCGCACGTGATTCAGCACGTTCACGACTTCTCACGATGCCAAGTGAAGAGCTTGGTCGCTTTCTCGCAGAGGCGACGCTTCGGCTTGAGAAGGGAAGTCGCGATCAAGTTGTTCGAGCCTTCGACATCGTTCGACGACGCAAAGACTTTGATGCGGCTCGTGCGAAGCAGCTTAGAATCATTTTGTCTTCGACGTCCGCAAAGCGCGACGTTCTTGAAACAAGGCTGATTCTGCTGCTCGATGCCAAAACGGGCGAGCTCAGTGAAAGTCGAATCGCCGATGAACTCAAGCAGGTAGAAAAGACCGACGTCCCCTCGACGATGAGGCTGAGTCGTTTGACCGGCCTTACGGACGCGATGGAGTCAACTTCTAAGGCGCCAACCATCTCGCAGCTCGAAATGTTACTTAAGAACGACGTCTTTGAAATTCGCATGCACGCGGTCGATTGGTTTCGGCTGCGACCACCTACCGGTGTTCAAGATCGCGCACGATTTTTAAGGGCGGCCCTGGGTTCGAACGTTCTGCAAGTTCGTGAGCGAGCCTATCAAACGATCGCCAGCTGGCCTGGAGATAAGATAATTGAAATTAAAAAGCAGGGCGGTGTTTTGCCGGCAAAATGCGCTGCCGACCCTTCTCGAGCGATTCAGAAAGCTTGCAGCGAGATTCGCGAAAAAGTGGGTCCATCATGACCCGGCGGTTATTGGTTTTTCTGATCGGCTTGTTGGTCGTTGGTGCTGGTTTGGTTTTGACGGCTCAGCAAACCAGTGCGAATCAGCCGAAGACATTAAAAATCGTCAAGAGTAAAGCACCGCCGAAGCGTCCTGCCTCGCAGGAGAAGATCGAGGCCGACGCGGTCGTTCGCCATATCGAGATTATTCAATTTGCAAACGACCGGTTACGGCATTTGCGCGGCGACGAAATTGACTGCGCAGATTGTCTGGCTTCAAGTGCGGGCGAGGGATCTGCCACTCTTAAAGATAAGAATTCCGCCCGCATCTGCAAAGACAAGTGGCTCGACTTCTATTCAAAAGAACCAGTCGATGTGCGTATCGTGTTTGGTTATCAAGATTCTGACGACGATAATCTTGCCGGCGATTTTCTACAGCGTCAGCAGATGATCGACCGTATTACGATGAAATGCGCTGAAGACAACTTAGTTCAGGCTTGTGATTTCACGCGATGTGCCGCCGATGCCCAAGGTAGTGTCGACGCGGATTGTTTCGAACGTGAGGTTCGAGGTCCCAACGCAAGAATGCACAAGATGCGGGTGCGCCTCACGGCAAGTTCGATCTCGGCTTCGGACGTGGTGAATCGAGCCCTCAAAAGCGAACAGGATGCGAAAACCGAACAGGCAACGAGCGAGTTTTACGACGGTTTAAATAAAGCCGACATGCTTCTCTACGTCGGCCATGCTCGTGACGGCGGCGGTCCCGATTTTGGGCCGGCCGAAAGACGCCTCGATGGATCGATCAACTACGACCACTACCGCAAGCTAACGCCTGGGCTCGATCAAATGACAAAAGAACTTATGAAGAGAGGCACGACTCCCAAAATTCTGGGCTTTTTTGCGTGTGAGTCTGAGCGATGGCGTACGCGCCTAACGAACCTAGCACCGAAATCGGGTCTTATTTTATCAGCGACGCCTAATATGCCACTTGAAGTCGGAGCCGCCCAAGCCTTCGCGGCACTCGATTCCGCAATCTGGCAGCGCTGTGAAAGTTCATTCAATAGAGCGGTCAACTTTGATCCTGTCCCGGGAAAAGTTGAGAAGTACGACGACAAAAAACTAATTCCGCTGTCGCTTACAAACTTCTACAAATAGTTTCAAAAGATCTATCGACCAATTCGGTGTTGTGTCGTCACCATCAGCGTGCGAGCAAGACTTGTATTCTGTGGTGCTCCAAACAATGTTTGATCTGAATAAGAAACTGACAAAGTCCATTCGTCGTTCAGCATTTGACTCAGCGAAAGCGCAGCGGTCACAAATCGAGTTACAGAGCCCGTCGAAGAAATTGAGCCCCGAGTTTCAATCGGATCTTCATAATTTAGAGAAACGCTTCCCCCGAGTCGGGTCAATTGGTGATTGAAACCTACGCCAAAGCTCGCGAGGGCTCCGTATCCGGGCCGAAGTTGACCTGTGAAGTCTTTTGTCTTCACCTCTCGTACGAACGAACGGCGGGCTTCAACGGTGACGAAGATGTCGATCGGCCCACGCACCTTTGTCAGAGCTGTTCCCAGCGCGACAGACCAGAAGCCTCGGCCTCGTGCATCGAGCTGAAACGGTTCCGTCGCGTCCTGGATACTTCTTCCCAAAGGTAGATTCAGAGTCATGTAGCTGACTCCGCGCGGCCGCCAGCGGCTGTAATCCCACTCCGGTAGAGTTTCGTAGCCGACATTTAGAGCGACGTCGCCTAAGCCTGCCGAAGACTGGTTCTGTCGAGATCGGTTGATAAAGGATGCGCTGACACCTGCTTGAAATCGATCGAGAAAAATATGGGCGCCGTGCAGGCGAAAGGTCTCGATCGATTCAGGTGACGAGCGGTTCTGCCAAAAGCCTGAACTAGAAACTTCTGTCGCGATGTCGGCATAGGAAACGTCGACCGAGAGAGTCCCACGCTCGTCGCCGACAATGAGGGCTGGAGTTGCAAAACCGCCGCCGCAACAGCTTGCAGCGGCGGCTGTTTTTGAATGGAAAAAACCAGTGATCACCCCGAAAATGAGTATCCCACTAAAGAGTAATCGCATGAACGACCTGATTGCCTGCAAGCTGAAATCGGATTTCCCAGTCGCCTTTCATGCTGAAAAACACGTCGCGCGCGAGATAAAGGCCTTTCGAAATGCGCTCAACAGCGACGGGCGACGAGCCATGGCCCATACTCGGCATCCATAGTACGACCTTCGGAAGTTCGACCTGGGGAGCTCCTGCAGAGCCATCCGGCTCATTTCCTGGGTCACGAAGTACGCCGTCTTGACCCTTCAACATAAATATAAAACGACCAAATTCTGTCTCAGTCGGCATTGTATCCCAGCTGAGGCTGATGCAGAGTGACGACGCTGATCCCCCCGAGAAACAAACTTCCTTCTTTGAGGTCTCGAGAATCGCTTCGTTGGTACGTTCAAGATATTGCGGCTTTGCGCAAGAGGTCGTCAGAAATAGAACAAAGCAGATGGCACCTAAAAAAGCTGACATTTGAAATCGGAACTGCTGGATCGTCACTTCAATTATTCCTTTGAATCGCGCAACCTAGGGCACGCGCGAGAGGCGAACGAACAGCGCGCTTTTGCGCGATGTCTTCGAGAGCCTCACGCAGAAACTTTCGGTCGGCTCGCTCGAATTTAGACGAATTAGATACGCCACCCTGAAAAAGAATTTTTCCGTCATTTGAGAAGACAAAGGCATGAGGCGTTTTCAACGCTTTAAACTCATCCGCCATCCGAGAATTCTGATCACGAAGTATTGGAAATTTGAGGGACTGAGCTTTGAAGAAGGCCCCTGCGTTTTCAAGAGTCTCATCAAGGTTTGAATTCACACCTATAAAACGAAAGTCTTGAAACGTTTCTGCAAGCGATTTGATTTCGCCCATGTGGCTTATCGAGCACGGACATTTAGACGAAAGAAACACGAGAACGGTTGCCTTCTTCAATGGGTCGTCACGTCGCATCGTGGTCGCGGAGGCGTTCGTCAAATTTTCGCTTCGCAAGTCAACGCCCTCGTAAACATGAGATGCCCGGGCTGGTGCCGAGATGCCGCACGACAGAACCAAGCAAGCCATTGCAAAGTACGGAAAGAGAAATCTCATGGTTCGGTCCTGCTGGTCAGTGTGTCCAAGTTTATCGCTCTACTGAACTTCGATCGGAATCTGGATTTCATGGCCGGCGCCGTTGTACTCGAAGTTGACTTTGACGACCCACTTTCCAGTCATTGTAAAATAGGCTTTGGTGACCTGATAGTGGGCGGCGTCGACTTGCTTGATTGTAACGGGCGATGAGCCGTGACTTGATCCACCCATGTCCATGTGAAGGCTTACAGCAACCTTCGAGATCAGCGATGCATTTACTTTTGAGGGCTGAAGGTCGAGCATAAATTTCGATTCATCGGCTGAGTTTGGTGGTTCATTGTAGCCAAGGTGCGCACAGATATCTTTTGCGGTCGCCGAGCAGAAGTCGGCCGTGTGGTGGGTGTGTGCAAAAGTCGTCTCAAGATTGGCAAGGCCAGCGATCAGAATAGCTACTGGGAGTGCAAAAAATCGAGTCAAAAATCGAGTCAAAAATCGAGTCATTGGTCGTCCTGTCGTGAATATTGTTTGTTAAACTTGTTTGTTATGAATGTCTGGCAAGCTTAGCATTTGGATTTGGGTTTGGCAGCCCGAAACTCACGTGGTTTAACGGCGGCATGAAAAAGATCCGCACTCGATTCGCTTTTAATCGATCTTCAACTTTTCTCATTTTTTCGCGGCGGCCGGTCTTGGCTTTTGGCGTGGCAGTTGTCTCGATTTTTGGATCTGCCTGCGCGTCGTCTCGCTCGCGGCCCGATGGTGCGTTTGCGACTCGTCCAGCGCAGGCCCTCGTGCTGATGACTGATTTTGGACTTGCGGATGGTGCCGTCAGCGCTATGAAAGGTGTGGCACGTGATACGGCACCAAGCGTTTCGATCTTTGATCTCACACACGAGATTCCGCCCTACAACATCTGGGAAGCGGCTTATCGTCTGAGTCAAACCTACAGCTACTGGCCCGTCGGCACCGTTTTTGTCTCTGTTGTCGACCCAGGTGTTGGTTCTGAGCGAAATTCGGTCGCCGTGAAAACAAAGTCGGGACACATTTTTGTCGGGCCTGACAACGGCCTCATGACTTTCATAGCCGACCAGGCCGGCATCGAAGTGATCACTGCTATCGACGAAACAAAGCAACGACTAAAAGGTTCTGAAGAGTCCTACACCTTTCACGGTCGAGACCTCTATGTTTACGTTGGGGCGAGGCTCGCCGCCGGCTTAGTCACGGTCGAGCAGCTGGGTCGCGCACATGGGCAGCTTGTGCGTCTTCCGTATCAGAAGGCTGATTTAGAAGGTGGGGTTTTGCGCGGAAATATTCCCGTTCTAGATCCCAACTATGGAAACGTTTGGACGAACGTTTCGAAAAATTTTTTTTCATCGACATTCAAAGACGCTAAAACAGTGAGGGTGCGAATTCCGAAGGTCGGGTTCGACCAGGTCTTGCAGGTTGCGGCGACGTTTGCGGGCGTCCCGAGAGGGCAGCCGCTTGTCTATTTTAATAGTTTGCTCAATGTGTCGATTGCATTAAATCAAGGCGACTTCGCGAAAAAATATAAAGTTAAAAGCGGCCCGGATTGGCAAGTTTTGATATCGGCTAACTAAATTTCACGCCTGAAACATGTTGAGCGCTCGATCAGCCTGTCAATTCAACTTTTTGACAGGTCGTCCGCCAGTTTTGATTTGTATTGAGGTATCGTTCGACCTCACCAAACTCGTAAGGGGATTTATTCATGAAAGCTTTTTCTGCTGCACTTCTCGCTCTGACGTTCACCGCAAGCATGGCACAGTCTCAATCCTACGTTGAGATTCCGGCCGCAGTGAACGAGTCGTCATCATTGCTTCAGTCGATTGAAGAACTCTACGCTGTTCAGATGACTGAACTTGCAGCACTTGAAATTCAGCAAAAGTACTTTCAAATCATGCGTGCTTCATTCGAAGGCAGCTACGCTTTGTCAGTCGCATTCGAAAATGAAGGCGCACGTTCAGGGGTAAAAGTCGGTTCAGGAACCGTGCTTCTTGTTATGGACGCGTACCTTGCGCGCATGTGGCTTCGTGGTGCAGCGCCAACGTATGTCGCTTTGAAAGACCTTTACTACGCGTACCGCGGTCAACAGGCGAAGCTCTCAGTGCAGGGATTGACAACGGCGAGCGCGGCAAAGGCTCTTTTCTCAAAAGTTCGCGTACCGAAGAACGTTGTAGCGACAGCGGCGCTTGGTACATTTGCCTATGTCCAGCACGAAACGTTCTGGGTCATCAACATGAGCGAAGACCAGTACCGCGAGACGCTTCACCAACTTGATGTGAAAATCGCGAGCGTTCAGGCTCGTCAAGCGGCTATCGCCGATACGCGCGGACCACTCTCGGTAAAGTAGATTGACCCATTGGCGAGAGGCCTCGTGGTTACGCAGCAAAACGTAAAGTTAGCTTCATTCTTGATCAAGACCTCGGCGCGAGCCGGGGTTTCTTTGTTTCTATTTCTAATTTGTTTGTCTCCTCAATTTGCTCACTCGATCGATCTTTTTCGCACCGAAGACCAAAAAGAGATTTTGTCCGCCAAAGAAGACGTCGACAATGAGTACGACTACCGCGTGAGGGTTGAAAAAGAGGCCGCAGCCTGGGCCCAAGATCTCATGTACATGTATGTTTGGAACGCGAAACACCCCGCTGGAAAGTTTGGGCTGCGGTCCGCCCCACGGCTGAACGGTGAAACGCTTCGGCGAATTCACTCTGAATTTTCTTGGATGGTGCTGGCAGGCTACGGCTCTTTGGCTACTTTTGATTTCAAGCATGCTCAAACAACTTTAGCGGGCTCAACCTCAAGATTTGTTTCAACATTGATCCATTCTGAAAGCTTCTGGGTCGAGGTACGTCGACAGTGTGCTGAGATTGATCCCAAAGCCGTAGGGACTTGCGCGAAACGACTTCACCGCGACATCACGATCTCGCAGTTTGTCGGGAGCAACGCGAGCCTCTTTATTGGCTCTGGCGTTGTCATTGGCCTTGGAAAGCGACTCTATCAGAAATTTGCAGCTCAGTGGTTCGCAGCGCGCGTTTTACCTTTTTTGCCGGCGTTTGCGAAAACGAAGTGGGCGCTTCTTGGTTTGGCTGCGACTGTCATTGTTGTTCCGGCGGGGTTTGTAGTCGCTGGAATTTCGCATGAGAAAGAAACGAACAAAGTTTTCTACGAAGACCTAGATGCCGCCCTCAGAAAAAATACGGAAGAAGCAGATCGAGCCTCCATACTTAAATCGGCGTCGCTAGCCACCGAGCGCGAGGTTTTAGAAATGGCGAAGTGGATCAACGAAAACCTGCCGAAGCACTCTTCGGTTGTCCAGTCGCCGGTTTCGGGCACAGATCAAAGTGCAGACTCAGAACGTTTTGTTTCTGAAATGCGCATCATGGGACCGAATTACTCGAAGCTCGTATTGAAACGAGCCGAGCTTGAAGCGAGGCGCAGCCAACTTGAAACTGAACTTGGGTCAATACCCGGAATCTCACCAAAACTTTCAATGCTGGCCGAAGCGAGAAAGCATGGTCCACTTCAAAATGACGATGCGATTTTGTTTCGCAAAGCTCAGTATCTTGCGTCGTTGCGTCTCGTCTTAAAATCGCTTCCGCTTACTTTTTCTTCGGTACAATCATCACGGTCAGGCGGCTGACACAAATGAGGTCGCGCGCTTCGTTGTGAATTTCGATATTCCAAACGTGAAGACTTAGACCGCGACGAATGGCTCGGCACGTGCCCGTCACAAGGCCTGTGGTGGCCGACTTCAAATGATTCGCATTGATTTCGATTCCGACTGGCATGTGCGTTGTGCTGTCAATACAGAGGGCTGAGGCAATGCTTCCAAGACTTTCAGCAAGAGCCACCGAAGCCCCGCCGTGAAGTAGACCGGCGGGCTGCTTCGTTCGATGATCGACAGGCATCGTGGCCGACAGGGAATCGTCGCTAAGTTCCGTAAAGATCATTCCGAGGTGCTCGCACATTGTACCGGCACACATCTGTTGAATCTTTGAAAGTTCGGGTTTTTGTTTCCAGATCATATTAATTTTCGCTCTCTGAGTGCGCGATCAAACATTTCGCGTGCGTTTTGGGTCACCGGGTCTCCATGAGCCACGATGATTGTTTTGAAATCGTACTTGGATACTTCAAGCAGGGACTGCCGAAAAGCGGCTTGGTCGGTGACTCCGCGCAGGTAAAAAGAACTCATGCCAAAGCGGCGGAACGTGCCAAAAATTTTGAGTATTATCCAAGCCCCAAAGCCTGCGGTGTCTTTCGGCTTCACAAGATTAAAGAAAAGGTCGGTGACAACAAGTGTCTGTGATTCGATGTGAAAGAAGACGACTTCGTTAAACTTTGTCCCTTTTATTTCTGTGACTTCGATTTCGTCGCGGTAGGTCCATGAATCTTTCGTTACAGCTTTGTCCCACCTGACATCGGGTCGTTTTTTGTTGAGGTCTTTCGCACACCAGACTGTCGCTTGAGGAAAAGCTGCTTGGGCTTTGTGAACCCATAGATGGTGGAGCAGACTTGGAGCCACAATATCGGTGATTCGTCCGAACTCGGTCATTTCACTGGCAAGGCTTTCAGTCGCTCGTCCGGGCGAAATCAGAAGCAGGCCGCGTGACGTTCTGAGAAGCGTCGAGTTGGCGGGAAGTTTCAAAAACGGCATCTTCAGAGTCGACTCGAAAATTCGAGCATGGTCGTTCACGATCATGACGCGGTCTCAAGGCCCTTCGGAAGGTCGGGCTTCGTCGTCATTTTAAAGAAAACACGCAAGACGAGAATGTGACCGATCATCGCTGCGCCATAGCAAGCGGGCCCAATCAGCGCGTATGGTGAGTGCAGTAAGAGTTGCATCTTCGGTTCAATATTCCAGGCAAAGGGCAGGGGAGACGTCAGAAGCACGACCCGCAGTACATTTAGAAGCGACGCGAACCCCAAGACGTTGGCGATTCGACCCACAAGCGGAAATTTTTTAATAAACGGAAACGCGGCGAGAGCGATAAGGCCTGCATAGAGATCGTAGTTTTGACCGGTCCAAGTCATCGTCTTCGGGATGACGCCTTGATTGGCCCAATCGTTTAAGACAAGTTCAAGTGGAATACGAAAAACTTGGAAGAGTATCAAAAACTGGAGCGGGATATTCTTTGAAATCAGAGTTCCGATCGGGCACATCGCAAAAGTGATCGAGGTGACCACGACCGCGAGCATCAGCATCGGCAAACCCGGCATAGGGTTCTCGCGCGCATAGCCCATTTCGACCGCGCCCAGAAAACTCGCCAGCCAAACGACAACCCAAAACATCGTAACGCGGGTCATTTTTGCCGCGTCGGCGCGGCCGCCTCTTTGGTAGCTGAAATAGACCGCGCTTGCGAGAACAAACAAAACGCCGACGACGATCGACAAAAATGCGTAAAGGCTTAACGTTGTCGCAGGAATAAATTCAAACATGTTCATTCGCCGCCTTGTGAGCTACATCACTAACACGAATGGGAAACCGCGCAACTCTCTACCGATTTCGAATCGAGCTTTCTGATATAGATCGAGGTGTCTATGAATCTCTCGACTTTCGGGCGGCGCTTCATCCGTCAGAAACCTCCCGGTACCTCATCACCCGGGCCCTCGCGTTCGCTCTTAACTTTCAAGAGGGGATCGAATTTGCGCCTGGCGGCATCAGCGACACCGAGGAACCCGCCATTCGAGTTAAATCGCTCGACGGTCGGACACTCGAGTGGATCGAGATCGGAAGTCCATCAGGCAAAAAGCTTCACAAGGCGACAAAATCATCGCCGCTTGTAAAGGTCTACGCGCATAAAGACCCAAGTCTACTCGGGCTCGAACTTGCCAGCGGCGAGATCCATCGAGGTCTCGAGGTCGAGCTTTATTCGTTTCCGAATTTG
>JALHOI010000027.1:8383-14379 GCA_022843085.1 Pseudobdellovibrionaceae bacterium | reverse complement strand
CTTCCGATCTCGTTCGGAAATCGTCTTAAACGTAACTCCCGCCTTTTCCACATCCGTTTGAAAAGGCAACTCACTCAGCGCTTTCGAATTATTGTAGTTGCACGCGCCAAGCAGAAGCGCGGATGTGACTACGAGTAGCTTGAAAAATTCAGGGCAACGGCGCTGAGTGAGGGTCATGTTCTTCTCCGCTTCAAATCAAAAGTTCAATCGACTTAGAGACGCGGATTTTCGCCGCTGATTTGCTTCCAAAAGCCGTCGGCGCGTGTCTCGAATCCAGCGACGTCTCCGTCGAAGTTCGCTTTTGCTCGACGACTAAAAAAGAGGTGAAGGCGGTTGCCAGAGAGTGAATAGTATTCAGGTACGATGTCGACTTTTGTGCCCGACGCCATCGCGAATGCGCACCAGCCTCCGTAAGTCGGCTCATACTTGTCGGGATTTTGTACGAACAAATCTAAATTCGCAGCCGATGCAAAAAGGTAGGTCGCCCCCATGTAGTCCAAACGAAACTGGCTTACGCCGACCTGTTGGGTGCCGCCGCCTTCGGGGAAGTAGGCAACCGGGTCGTAGCCTTTCAGCGCGATCGCGAATCCGGGTTGAATCTGTGTGTTCAGATTGTACTCGGCCGTCGAGCGAATCGTTTGGGCTGAAGCGGTTGAACCAAGCATTAACGTCATCGGCAATGCCGATGTCGAGAGGGCCGTTAGAAGTGCAAGCAGTGTCTGTTTCATTGAAATCTCCTTTGTTGTCTTAAGACAATGAGTATCTCAGCGAACTTAAGCTTGTATCGATTAGAGATTCTTAATCGGCAGATTAGCCCGTCTTCAGAAGCACGCTTGACGATGACTGCGTCGAAAATTTAGGCTTGGGACTAACGAACTGAAGGACGTTTATGAAAATCAGAGGCATTGGTAGTTCGAAATCTTTAATCGCTGCGCTTCTATTTGTCGGATTCGCATTCGTTGGCTTTTCATATGTTGGCTTCGCCCTTGAAACTAATGTCGCCTTTGCGACGACTGAAGACCTGAAGATTGTACCGAACGAAAAGGTTTGTATGGTCACCAATATGCTTTTTTCGAAGACGCAGATTCCAGTCGTTAAAAGCGGAAAAACTTATTATGGCTGCTGTGAAATGTGTAAGAAGACACTTTCTGAAGACGCCCAGTCTCGCGCTGCGGTTGATCCGGTGACAGGGAAGCCTGTCGACAAAGCCGTCGCTGTTATTGCCGCACGCGATGATGGATCGGTGCTCTATTTTGAAAGCCGAAAAACCTTCGAAAGCTTCGCCGGACGTACAAAAAAGAAAAGCCCCAACTGATAGCGATTTAGTTACGTTAAGCCTCGTGCGGCTCGAGATTTGACGACGCCGCGACCACTTCGTGATTCATTTCATCGCCCAGCCAAACGAAGCTTGCATAGCCCGGGCTCGCAAGCTTTCGTTGAAAATTTTGCATCAATTTTTTCATCGGTGTAGGGGTTGGTTCGCGTGCGCGCTGCGAGATCCCTTTAAATGTGACTTCATGTGACTTTACCGGGCAACCGCAAGTTGTCGATTTTACCGATGAGTTGATAAGACTTCTAATTTCGCCGGTGCATTCGCTAGAACGTCCCAAATTGGAACCGCTTTCGCAACCGCTTTTGCAGCGGCGCCTCAGCGGGAAAGTTTTGAAATACGCCGATCGACGACTGGGGTGAATCGATGAACGGTGATCAAAAATCGAAGGCGGTTGCGCCGCTTTTTTACGCGGGCATTTTGATCTCGTCGGTCGGTTCGGGTACCTTTGGCACTGCACTTTTTAGCTTTCTTATCCTCAATCAATTTTCGTTGGCGCATGCGGCTCTGCTCTTAGGGCTTCAGCGTCTGATTCCGACGGCCGTTGTCGCGATGACGGGGCATTGGACAGATCGCTTGTCGGCACGTGCTACGATTATTGCCGCTGAAATCGTCGCAGCGGTTCTATCTCTTGCTTTGATTTTTGTTTGGCACGGCCAAGATTCAAGTTTGTGGCTGATCGGAGCCTTAAGCATTGCTCGAACCGTGATCGTATTTTTTCAGCTTGGAAGCCGCGCGAAAATATCCAAAATGTTAAGCGGCGATACATTTCAAGGCAATTCGCGACATGCCATGTGGCTCAACAAGGCAACTCAAGGCGGAAGCCTCTTCAGTGGAATCTTAGCTTGGCTATTTGTCACTTACGGGACATTGGAAGCCGCGATCATTTTTGATTTCGCCACTTTCGTATTGAACGGGCTTATCGTGTTTTTACTTCCTAAACTTTCGAGTTCGATTTTTGTGGCCGATAAAGGTGATAGAGCTGATAGAGTTGAAACGCTTACTGTCGGGAGACAGCCCCGCGAGCGATGGTTCGAGAAGTTTCGAGACTACTTTAGTTCGAACCGAGAACTGATGTACGTCGATATTGCTCTGTTTGTTTCAACAGGTGGTTTGATTGCCTACGGTGCACGTATCGCGGGTAACGAGCCGGGGTGGGCGGGTCTATTCGTAGCCGCCTACGGGCTTGCCGTTTGGGTCGCGGGCTTTACCGAACGTTCGGTGTCATCAAAGTTTTCGGCGACCCCGTACTGGATCGGTATCGCAATTAGCTATCTCATCATGGGTCAGTTTGAACGAGCCACTATGTTCGTCGTCGGTGTTTCATTTGTGAAAGACTTTTGTTTTTGGGTCATCTTCCACCGAGTTTCAGCTCGTCTGCAAATGCGTACACCTGTTCGCAAGATGGGTTCAGTCACAAGCGCCCGATCAGTTTTGATTGTCGTCATCTCGGCCGGAGCCGAAATTTTGGTTGGAGCCTGGTCAGACGTTGTTTCACTTCAATTTGAGAGCGCCGTACGGGCCGCTATCGCTGTAACAGTTGGTCTTTACGTCGCCTCCCTCGTGCGCGCGAAACGAATTGCGCTTCGCAGTTCGGAGGAACCGACACATCACGCTCCAGCGATTTCTCGTTTCGCAATGAATCGGCTTCGATCTGCGCCGCAGAAAATACGTGCGAGTGTCGAAACCGAAAGCTGCGGTCCAGTTTGAAATCCAGAGTCGACATGCGCAGTGATCTACGCGGGCACTTCGATTAGAGTCTCATAAAGATGCCCCGACAAAATGACCTCGACTTTGATCAATGTACCTTCTTGGCGTGCCCGGTCAGCGGCGAGAGGCTGAAGCCCGAGGGCCAGCATCTGGTAGCGCCAACTCAGACTTATCCGTGCGTCGATGGCATCCCTTGGTTGTTTCCTGATCCGAAAAGCGTTTTGGCCGAATGGCGCGAGCGAGCCGAGCGAATGTTCGGCAAGCTGCAATCGGATATTGCCGAGCTAAAAGTTCTTTTGAAGAATTCGCCCTCGGATCTGACTCGAAAGAGGCTTGAGACTTGCCGCGCGCTTCGCATCGATCAGCTTGAGATATTGAAGAGAAATCTCGAACCTCTGAAGCCGGGGTTGAAGGTGAGCCTTGCAAAGAAGTCTGCCTTTGGATACCGCCTACCGGTCAGTCAAAGTTTACTTGGGTACTTTCCAAATCTCGCCCGAGACTGGAGTCTCCATTTCGAAATTGAGAACCAGACGCTTTTTGATGCAACCCTGCAGATGATTGACTCTACAAAATCACAGAACGAACCTCAGCGGATTTTAGTTTTGGGTGCAGGTGGTGCTAGGCTCGCTTATGACCTTGCGAAAAAATATCCGTTAAGCTCTGTTGTGGCATTTGACATCAATCCCATCCTGCTTCTGACTGCGAAAGCTGTTAACAGCGAAAAAAAAGTCTCAACCGTTGAGCATTCGTTTGCACCTAAAAATCCAATGCAGCCGGGCCGCACGGTCGAGCTAAAAGCACCGCATGGACCGGCCGAAAATTTGAGTTTCGTTTTTGGCGACGTCTATGCCTTGCCTTTTCAAGTTGGCGCATTTGATTTGTGTGTTACTCCGTGGCTCGTCGATATATTGCCTCGAAAATTTAGCGAACTCGTCGCATCGGTTGCTCGCGTCGTGAAGCCTGAGGGCGCATGGATCAATTGTGGATCTTGGTTTTTCAACTTTCAGTCTGAAGCAGAAAACATCAGTTTGCCTGAGGCCGAAGAAATTGCGAGTGAACTGGGATGGAGGCCGATTACTTCTGCGCAAGTTGAGACTTCTTATTTGCAGTCGCAATACGATAGCCATCGTCGATTCGAGACAATGACGCTGTTCAGTTGGCGACGAGATTCGGTACAGGCTTTAGCGCCGATACGAGTCGATGATCGCGCTGAATGGATCGTGAACCCGACACTACCGGTTCCGAATCTCGCGAGTTTTGTTGAGCGCGCTGAGGCGCTAGCCGTCATGGCGACCGTCTTGGCTCTTGTCGATGGTCAACGCAACCTTATCGAAATCGCCGCTGTTGTGAGTCAAGAAAATGGCCTAACCCACGAACAAGCGCTGCATGCGACACAAAGTTTCTTTGATCGGTATCTCAAAGACCGCCGATTCCGCGAATTAGCGTAGCAGCTTCTCAATGTCGTGTTTGGCTCAACCCGCGAGTGGCTTAGCCTCGCTTGTTTTGAGTCTCTTCTATTCATGACTTCTTGTCGGCCAGTTTTGTTGAGTCTTTGCAGTTAGCATATTAGGATTTTACAACAATCAATCGGTTGAAAAAAGCTGTGGCAGATTTCCCCGTGTCGCAAACAACCAGGTTGTTGAGTAACAGGAGGCTTTATCGTGTTTTTGAAACTCGTGTTCGCGTTATCGATGACCGGATTAGCGGCATTCTCGGCTGAGGCCACATCGGCAGCAACAATGAAAGAACTTAACTCCAGCAAGATGCCGTTCACTCTTCCTGCGCTTCCTTACGCGCCGGATGCGTTGGCTCCGTCGATCGAACAGATCACGATGGAAGTGCATCACGGAAAACATCACAAGGCCTATATCGACAAGCTGAACGCCGAGGTTTTAGAGAAAAAGACTGAAAAGAACTTTGAAACGCTCGTCAGTATTCTCAAAAACACGAAGCAGTTCTCGGCCGCTGTGAGAAACAATGCAGGCGGACATTGGAATCATTCTTTTTTCTGGACGATAATGGCGCCTGAAAGCCAAAAGTCGAAAGTGAGCCCTCAACTTCAGCGCCAGATTGATGCCGCTTTTGGTTCAATGGATGGATTCAAAGAAAAATTTGAAGCTGGTGCTCGCGACGTATTCGGATCAGGCTGGGTTTGGCTTGTTAAAACCAGCGATGGCAAACTCAAGATTCTGACGACGGCGAATCAAGATAATCCGCTGATGGATATTTCACCTGAGGCGGGGACTCCAATTCTTGGGCTCGACGTTTGGGAGCACGCTTACTACCTCAATTATCAAAACCGCCGAGCGGACTACGTAAAAAACTTTTGGAAGATCGTAAATTGGAAGCAAGTTTCGAGCTATTACCAAGAAAAATAGTCGAGGCGCGAGAACAAAAATCCTCTCTGGGCTTTCCTAGAGCCGGCCTCGGCTGGCCGAGCTCGTCAGACGCGTATCACAAGTAAGAGATTCCAGACTTTGTTGACTTCGATAGACCCGAGTTTCGCCGTCTGAGAGGTTTGTGGTCCGACGATGGTAGCTAGAACAACGCAGAAGACTGCACTCGTCTCCTCCCGATTTCTCTCAATCTAGGAAGTCTTTTCGAAGAGAATGTGGCGGATCTCTCGCCGAGCTCGGGGTGTGGTGCGGCTATTTTTCTGGAACGGGTGCGCAAGGGCCTGAACATGAAAAGTTCGCTATTGTTCATTTAGACGGGGATCTTGAAGCTGCGATTCGCACGGGACTGGCATTTTTTTAATCGCGTTTGCAAGCGAGTAGAACTGTCTTGGTTCGCGATTACGAAAGTGTTGGTAAGTGGCCTGGAGTAAAATACGCGGTCGATAGCTTTCTTAAAGATAAACCAGAGAGGCTGATATTATTGCCCGACAAATCCGGCGCAGCGATTTTCAGAAAGCTTGGTTAGAAGACATCGCCAGACCTCTCTTGTCGAGCATCCG
>JALHOI010000027.1:1171-8373 GCA_022843085.1 Pseudobdellovibrionaceae bacterium | reverse complement strand
GACGAAAGTATAACGCCGATCGAGATGCAAGGAACTGTCGGAATTGAGCCGTGCCACAGCGAAAAAACAAATCCGCCCCCAATGCCAATCATTGATGAGACAACAAGTCTCAATGCAAGTCCGCGAATCCCTCTTTGCAGCTTAACCAAAATCATCGCGGGCAAGAACAGGCAAGAGAGCGAGAAAAGAAGTCCTAAGAGCTGTACGCTTGCCGACACAAGAATCAGCGAGAATCCGACAAAACCTCGTTGAATCCAGATATCTTTCGCTGACGAGACCACCCCGCCGAAGGTGACGGATTCAAAAGAGAACGCGCAAACTCGGCGCCAACTGAGCGCCATGAAAATCAGGGCTAGAAAACCGATTGCGGCCATTGAAATCGATTCGACCTCGTTTGCAACAGTGAGATCGCCAAAGTAGGACGCCGCCATGTGAGTTTCAAGTGTGGGTACGAGTGAAATCACAGCGTATGAAACACTCGAAAGAAGCGCGAAGAAACCAATATAATAAGTGCTTCTCGAAACGAACTTTTGAGTAATGAGCAGTTCACAAACTAAGTAGGAAGAAAAGGCACAAACGAAACCTGAAAAAAGTGGCGAAGCATCAGCGCCAGCTGAATGTGTATGCGGGCCTACAATTAAAGCTGCGACGGCCAAGCCGATGACGACGCCAAAAGATGCGGCTTGAGCGACAACGAGCGTTTGCACGGTTTGATTGCGACTGGCTAACTGGCTTCCGAACAACGAGAGTGCGCCGCCGCCTGTTACGCCAGCAAGTAGGGTCCATTTGTAAATCAAAATGAGCTCAATCATGAAGTTTTTAAGAGATTCAAATTTAGAAACTTCGCTTCTGGGAAATCGTCCCGAACGGATTCATGGGAGATTAAAACAATCGTCGCACCTCTTGCACACGCCTTCTTTATCAGTCGTGTTGCAATGGCTCGAGAGTTTTTGTCGATGTGATTAAAGGGTTCGTCGAGCACCAAAAAATTTCGACTCGAGGTGAAAGCTCGCGTCAGAAGAGCTTTCTGGCGTTCGCCGCCACTGGCCGAGTTCCATAGTCTATCGATTTGATTTGCAGAAAGTAGTCCGACACTTTGGATTTCGTCGTGAGTCACGCCGAAATCAAGGGTTATGACGTCGAGAATTGTGAGCGGTAAAAAAAACTGAATGTTTCCGAGTTGAGGGACGTAGGTGACTTGATCATCGCTGAATTTCTTTTCGATTTCTCCGGCGCTGAGTTTATAGAGGCCGAGCATGGTCTTTACCAATGTCGTTTTTCCTGATCCATTGTCGCCTTCGAGTAGTAAGATTTCACTAGGCGCCAACGACAAATTCACGTGTTCGCACAGCGAGTGTCCTTCTGGCGTTCTGATAGAAACATTTGTAAGACTCAAGATCGCTTTCAATGAAAGTCCTCGCTACAGGCTTTGTAAAATCGCATCGGCGATATGGTGCTGCAATTTTTCGATGGTATCAAGATCTGGGTTTTTGGTTTGAACCATTGTTGGCAACTTTGCGTGAGGAATATCACTGATCTCAGTGAATTTTCGCAAGTGCCTTTCTGGGCTAAAAAGCGCACCGATCGCAAGTTTCACGTCCGAACTTTTGGCTGCTTTTGCAACCTCTGCGAGTCGGGCGGCCGACGGGGGAACTCCTGGTTTTTCTTCAATGGCCCCGAACGACCTCAAGCCGTACGCGTCGAAGAAGTAGCTAAATTCTTTATGATATTCGATGACAACCGGCCGCATTTTCGAAATCGCGATTACAGATTTGAGTTTCGCTTCAACCGAAGAGTGCAGTGCAGTCATTTGATTTTCAAACTTCGTGCGACCTTCATTAAATTGGGCTGCAGATTCTGGACGAGCACGAATCATCGCTTCTGTGATTTCTCTTGCCGCCAAGATCAGTGATTTCGGACTTAAAGTAAAATGCGGATTTCCAGCAGGGTGAACGTCGCCCATCGATCGGTCGACGGGCCCACTGCGTTTATCGAGAGGCACAACGGCTCTTCCGGATTCGCAGTATCCACGTCCACCTGGCTGTATTTTTTCTTTTGACGCCTTCGCAAGTACTTTCGGTATCCAGCCGATTTCGAGTTCGAGTCCGTTTACGCAGACGATATCGGCGTTTGCGACGATTCTGATAAAGCTGGGTACCGCGTCTAGAAAATGTGGGTCTTCGGTTCCTTCAAGTAAGGATATTGCCTCGACTTCGCCGCCGCCGATGATGCGAGCGGCCTCTGCCAGATCGGGAAGGGTCGTGACTACTTTTAACTTTCCCGCAGTTACGGCGGCTTGAGTCGTGCTCGTAAGTAAATGAGCAACCAAAAGGCCGGTCGAGATGAGGTAAACTATGATTCGATTCGAAGAAGTTCTCACAATGCCCTCGGATTAGAAGTCATGCGCTGGATGAGCGCCAAGTAGATAAACAAACTGCAGCTGAAATTGCCGGTCGCGCGTGTCGCCGCTTCCTTGAGTCGTATCGACGGCGTGCGAGTAGGCCAGGCGAACGGTCGCGAATTCACTTGTTTTGTAAGTGAGAGTGGGGACGACGGCGTAGTCGAAGTCACTTCTTTTTTCGCCGGTCGATTCAAACTTCAAATTCAAATGCGAATAGCCGTCGATACGCAGGCCGCCGCTGAATCGGTCCGAGAAACCGTATTGAGGATAGACATAAAATCCTATTTTTTCGGAACGGTTGCCCGCAGCTGGCGATTGCGACTGGAGGAAGACTTCGCTTTGCAACAGCCAACGCAGAGTTTTCCCTTCGCGTGCCTTCCAAGTCGCTTCGATGCCGTAAAGTTCGGTTTTTGTGTGACTCGAGTCCTCGCGTTTCAAAAACGATGCACCGAGCAAAACCCCGCTCTGGTGACCGGCTTCGACAAATGTCGTCGCATGCAGGTACGCGGTCGGGTGAGGCGGCCGTTGTCCCTCGACATGGCAATGACCGAAACAGTATCCGTTTGTTATGCCGAAAGTTAGGTCGACAAAGGAATCGGTCGGAAGAAGCCAAGTGTACTCGATACCAGTATCGGCAGCCCCTTCAGCTTGAAGCGCGCTGTTGCCGGGGTTGAAAAACTCGCGATGTACTTTTGGCGCCGTGATGAAAGGCCAATCGTGTTGATGAACGCCGTTGAGTCGTCCGATATTCAAAAAGAATTTGCCAATCCGAAAACGGGATTGCGGAATAAGTTTCGAAGAAGAGAAGTAGGCCTCATGAAGGTCAAACTGAAATTTGCCGTCGTAGCTGTGCCCCGCAATGTTGAGATTGCCATCAAAAGTGTCATCAATAGGACCAAACAAGAGAACTTCAGCAGAGCGGGGGCTGAGTTTATTCGTTTGATCGTCGTCGAGCGACATTGGCGCAACCAAATCGACGGCCGCCGAAACGTTGAGGTTCTGCAACATGCTCTGAGCACGAGCTGGCGCCGTGAGGAAAAAAATGAGCAGTAAACCAAATCTCATTAATGCCGGTCTCGTGCTTCAGAACGACTGACATTCTCTACACGGCCGCCTTGAAGCCGAAGGCCCCAGCTGGCGCCAACGCCTTTTCCTGGGACGACGTCCTCTGTCAGTTCCTCACCCGAGGCCTGGTTCCATGCGACGACGTGTACGGAATCACTGTGGTCATTGTGCACATCGAACCAGAGCGTGATTTCTTGCGCGACATTGATTTTACCTTCCAAAGCAGAAGATAAATCTCGTTCGCCGGCCGTTGTCCGAGCTTTGACCTTCAGTTCATTCGAGCCATTTGGCCGACTGATCTCAAACTCGACTCCACCGGTCAAATCGCGATTGGCGTTCGCAATCAGCGTGATCGACCCGCCGTCGTCGAGACTAAACGTCATCGAGAAGTTGTTGGCGGTTTCTGCGCCCTCGAGCGGGTCGGCAAATCTGATCAGCCCATTCCCCGTCAGCGAGCCGTTCGAGAATAGAAGCGTTGCTGAACCCTCAAGAACTTCTAACTTCTGCGAGCCGATGGCTTGGCTTGCGGGCAAAAGTCGAGCAGCCTCGACGTCAGGATTTTGTCCTCCGCCACAGGCGGAGATCACGAACGCGAAACAAACAAGAATCAGTGACTTACTGTTCATTTTAGACCCCTCAGTTTTCATTTGTCCCTGTTTTCAATCCTGTGGTTCGCCGCGTCCGGGCTGACTTTGCCGGTGGCAGTCCATCTTACCCGCGTGATAGTGACACATTATGTACGCAGTTTTCTTCGCTTGGCCAACGGGTGTCCAATTGAAAACGTACTCGATATTGCCGTCAGCCTGCCAGACCTTTGCGGCTTCAATGGCTTCGGGCTGCGCGAATTTCGTTTCGAAAAGTAGTATCGCTTGTTCCGTTGCGGCTTCGAATTCATTCAACGAAAGCCATCTTGCAAACGCAGAAAAGACTCGAGCTGTCCGCTGCTGCTGGTCCTGGCATTGCGCCTTAACGACAACTCCCGCTCGATCTTGTTGAAGGTTGCATCCGTAGCGATCCGTCGTTAGTTCTTTCGGGCTCGAAAGATAATACGTCCTGACGTCGACTTGCCCCAAACCAGGCGTCACATGAAATCCCACAAACTCTTGAGCGAGTGGTTGGCCCGTCGCGACCTCAAAGTCTGCCGCGAATTGAAAGCTGCCGGCAATACCGGCTGCGAGAGCAGGCGCTTTTGCAATCGTCGGGTTTATTGGACGTTCGGCGAACGCCAAGGCTTGAACCGCTGAAAGTAAGAGTGCAGAAGAGATTAAAAGCATCCCTAGCACCATTTTATGAGTCGTCATTGTCAGTAAACCTCTGCGTGTGAGGGTGATATAATTTGCATCCGTATTGACAGTCTTTAAAGTAAACGCAACATTGTTGCAACTAAAAAACTAATCGGATAGGGCAGCAAGAGAGTATAGAATGAAAGTACAGATACAGTGAAAGATAGATGCACATCTCACGAACATCACCACGGTGACGGCGGCGACGTTCTCGGAGCCGCGGGATTGAAGCGGACTCCGCTTCGCCTAGCGATTGTGGAATTTTTTTCTGGAAAGACGAAGCCTTGGTCGCAGAAGGAGCTTATCGACTCTCTGTCATTGAGCACGCGTGAAGAGATCGATCGCGTTTCGGTGTATCGAAATATCCACCAGTTTCTTGATGCCGGAATTATTCACGAAGTGGCGAATAATTCGTATGTTTCGTGTCAGCACCTGAGTGAAGGCGCGTCGCCCGTTCATGTTCTGCTTTATTGTTTGAAGTGCGCTCGCCATGAGGAAGTATGCGAGGCGTCCGAGAGAGATTTCTTTCAGCAGCTCATGGGGCGATCCGGTTTTTTTTCAAAGCGCGGCGGGCTACAAGTTTCAGGCGTTTGCCGCAGTTGCATAGTTTGATCCTGTTAACCATCAAACATTAAAGTGAGCGCAGAAAACTGATCAATTGCTGTCTTTTTGACTTCGGCAGATTTGCAAACTTCGCCCTTGAAGATGCAGCCTCGCCGCCATGAAATAGAATTGCCTCTTCAAGTGTTCGCGCGCGTCCATCATGCAGAAATCCAGCGCGTGGGTTTATCGTCTGAGTGAGGCCAATACCCCAAAGCGGTCGAGTGCGCCATTCGCGCCCGCTGGCTTCGTAGTCAGGTCGTCCGTCGGAGAGCTCTTCACCCATGTCGTGAAGAAGTCCGTCGCTAAATGGATAAATCGTTTGCTGTTTGAAGATCTCGATACGTCCGGCGTGACCAGTTTTGATCATGGGTGTGTGACAACCGGTGCAGCCAACAACTTCAAACTGCTTCGCTCCAGCCAGGGTATCGGGTGACGTTGCGTTTCGGCGTTTCGGTACCGCCAGAGTCGCTGTGTAAAAACTTAAACTGTCGAATTGTGTTTCAGCGACCTCGAACCTCGGTTCTGCTGTCAGTTCTGAGGGATTCTTCAAAAGTCGAGTCATCCAATCGGACAAAAGTGCTGTACCAAAGATGTTTTCGACGGGAAGTAGAGACGTCGTCAGACCCATATCGTGGTTGAGTGCCTGCGCCACCTGATCACGAACAGTAACTGTATTCGCTTTCCAGCCATATCGACCAACTTGACCATTGATAAGATTCACCCGGCCACTTATGCCGTCCCCATCTTTGTCGTCGGGATCAGACATCGCGATGAGCGTCTTGTCGTCGATAGCGTCGAGAAGTCCGAGACCTATCACCGGAGGACCAATGCGCGGACTGATTCGAATGCGTGGATCACGAAGTGCCGACGGTTTTTCGGTCGTTTCGTCGTAAGGGTTTAAGAAACTAAAGATGGGTTTTCTTAGTTCGACGATCGAACCGTCAGGGTAGGCAAATCTCGAGAATTCAAAACTCATTTCGATATCTGTCTGTCCCAAACCAGGGTGATCTTGTCTGAGGCTGTAAATACCACGATGATGAAGCTGTTCTGTGAAGCCAGGAACAAGATCAAGTTCAGATTTATTGGTTCCTTCGACTTCAAGTCCGACGCGAAGAAGAAGTGATTCGTTCGGGCCAAAGCGTATCCGTTCTTTTCCGAGTTCGATAATCGGAAGCGCGCCGCGTCCGTCACGCGCATGACAGGCGATACAAGAATTCGCATTGAAGGCAGGTCCAAGGCCCTGCTCGCCGGTAAATTGCCGGTTGAACTCAATATCGCCAGCCAAATGAAGCGCGAGTTCTGCTTCGCTCAAATTCGGTGCCGGTACATTGAAAGAAAGCGACGACGAAGAGTCGTCGCTTGATGCAGCACCGGCCAGATCTGTCACGAAGGCGTAATCAGGAAGTCTGCCTTGTTGGTCTTGAACATCTTGAGAACCATGCGTTGGTTCATTTTGTTTCGATGAACAAGCCGTCAGACATACCGATACGGCAAATCTCAGGACCAATATCTGAACAGACTTTCGCTTCATTTTTGCACTCTTTCGTAACTCTTCTAAAAATCATTGAAATAGCGGCAGCAATTCATTCGTCAGGGTTGCCTCAAGAATGGCGACCGCCTCAATGGCGGCGAGCGAGCGAGCTCGGCCGTCCGTGGACTTTATCGCTTCGGTAAATGAAATTTTGTCGGGCCCTGCGATGTCGGCAATCGACTTTTCGGCGGCATCAATCTCTGTTTTAATTTTATCATCGAGTGACGGTTTTTTTGTGCGCACAATCTCGCTGAGGCCAATACCCGCAGTTCGGTAGCCGCCCAGATAAACGTTACGAATCGACATCATGTTGTTTTGA
>JALHOI010000027.1:0-1161 GCA_022843085.1 Pseudobdellovibrionaceae bacterium | reverse complement strand
CAACGAGTGACGGATCTGCCGAAGAAACATCACCACCAAGCGGGTCAGATAACTTTCCTTTGCCGACTTCCACTGCTATTTTGATGAGGCCTTGAACGATCTCTTGAAGTACCGCCTGTCGTGATGGGTAGAAGTCATTTTCTAAGTTGGGGTTTAAGAGATAGTGACGGTAGGGCCGCGACGTCGCAATTGATGGGTCATGCCGTTCAGTCCAAGCTTTATAAAGTCGTTCTGTCTGTTCTGCCAAAACAGTCGTCGCTGCCGTAAGGTATGAGAGCTGCGCAGGCGTCATTTCAGCAATCGATTTCGAGTTCGTCGCCTCGCCATCGCCGAAAATCAAATATTCTGCAGTGTGAAAACCCTGAACATCCGTTCCAAGACCGCGAACGAAATCAGCTGTGATCTGCGGACGTTCTTTTAGAATCAAATCGAGATCGACTTTTGAGAGCGGCCACGAGTCGATCGCAGGATCAACTCCGAGGCTATCTACGGGCCCAAACAAGAATCCTTCTGTCGATTCCCATGGTATGCGAGCGTCTCGCCATTTTTTTTGCACAGATCTCAAGTTTGCTTCTGTCGGATTTGAACGAAGAACTTCGGCCAGCTCGGCCAGTTCTCTCGTTTCGTCTCGCAAATGGGCATACGTTGCGACGATAACATTCTCAGTAATGTTTTGAATTGCCCGAATTTCAAGTACTTCTTGAGATTTTTCGGACGTTGCTTGAGCGGCAGATTTTTCTTGGTCCTTCATGCTGCAAGCCGTGAGACCGAGCAAAAGACAGAGCGTTGAGCTGGTCGCGATTGTGAAAGAAAATAGCTGATTCATTTTTTAAACTCCGTTTTCGGTCGGTTACTCAACTGTTTTTTTGCTAGATGAAAACGCAAATCCGATACCGGCCATCACTTCATGAGCCACGGGCAGTGCTTCTAGGCCAGATCGAATTTGGCTGTATTGAAGTTTCGCGACCAGTTCTGGGCGAGGTTTGTAGGCAAACCCCGATGTCCACGACGTTTCTCTAAAACGGGGATCGCGGTTTATGTTGCCCGACACTTCTTTCATCGGGTCTAAGCTGTCGTAGCGGGCGAAGAGATCGAATCGATTGACCGAGTCGCCGAGATTGTAAGCGGTCTCGATAAAATAAAGCTCAAGATCGGAAGAGC
>JALHOI010000026.1:6265-14448 GCA_022843085.1 Pseudobdellovibrionaceae bacterium | reverse complement strand
CTCGACGGGGCCGTCCAAGAACGCCTGTTCTTCGGCTGTCATGTTGGGGTATGGCTCGTCCATCAGTTTTTTGAAATCCGGTCGGCCGCTAAAAAGTTCGCCTTCGACGCCGACAGTGCCAGCCTCAAGAGCGGTTCGCTCGGTTTCAGAAATTTGCGGCATGATGCCGGCGAGAATCTTCATCACGAAGCTCGACACGACCACACGCCGAATCGCCGGGATGTTGAAGATCGCGAGAATGACCGCAGCAGCGATCAAAACACCCATCGGGGCGCCGAAACCAAACAGCGCCGCTAAAACAAACGCGGTCCATAACAGAAATGGCGCGCCCGTATAGCCGAAAACGATCGCGAGAATAACCGTTCCCGTAATCCATAGGCCCGCGGGAACACCGCCTGCATCTTGTAGAAAAATTCCGTGAAGCTCCACTTACTATCTCCCGGTTGAGCGCGCCTTCTTCTGTGAGGCGCTATGTTTCGTTTCTCGTTTCGTATCTGGTCTAATTTCTGATCTAATTTTTTGTCGAATTTTCCGATTCAGTTTTCGATTCGAAGTTCGACCTTCTGTTCGATTCTGTGTCTGAAGCCTCGCGACTTCAAAAAGTCCTCGCACTGAACGCATGAGATGAAGTTCTGCCTTCGGATCATTCAGCATTCGCGAAAAGTGGTGATAGCCGAGAACAAAAGAATAAAGCGACCACGCGAACTGTTCGCAATCGAGATCCCCGCGAAAGTGTTTCTCTTCAACTGCTAGTCTCGCTGCTTTCTCAAGATTTGTTATCAAATCTCGTTGTGCGGTCTGGACGAAGTCGCGAAGAATGCCCGGACGATCGTCGAGTTCAACCGACGCCGAGATTATAACACTGCCGCCAGGTAGAGAATCAGATCCATTTATAAATCGAAGCCAGTTGCCAACAAGTGCCTCGAGACGCGGCTCTCCGCGCGGTTTTTCGAAGGCGGGCTTCAACACTGTCGTTACAAAACGGTCAACGGCGGCCTGTAAAACCGAAAGCGCCAGCGAATCTTTTCCTTTGAAGTGGGCAAATAAGCCGCTCTTTGACATGCCGACTGACTTTGCGAGCTCGCCAATCGTCAGGCCTGACAAACCCTCGCGCGAGGCAACCGCAAGCGCAACTTCAAGAATCTGCGTTCTCGTTTTGCGTCCTTTTTCTCCGGTGAGCAGCGGGTTCTCCATGACTCCAAATTAGCACGATCGTTCGTATTAAAAAAGAGAAGATGCCCGTCCACACGTAAAACACGGCGCGTCGTCTCGCACTGAGATCGCGCCATTATTTGCGTCGGCCGCTTAGGTTTGGTTGGATGACGGTGGTCTCTATTTTAGATTCGGAGTTCAAAAAATCGTGAGTCAATTTAAGCTGTTCGCCTTCTCAACTGTCATGACCGCAGCGCTAGTGGCTTGGCTTTTTACGGGCGTTGAGGTCGGCGCGGCAACCCGGGGTCCTAGCGAGGGCTTTTTAGTGGAAGCCGACCTTAAGCAGGGCTCCGAGGTTTTATTGGGACGAGTTTTGATCGAAGCCGGTCGCACGGAATGGACAACCATCGCCGAAGCAAAAGTATCGCGTCTAAAGCTTGAGGCGCGAGCCACGTTGCTCGAGGCTGACGTGGTTGAAGTCGAGACTCGCATCACGGGACGCGATGAACAGAATGGAAAAATGATTGTTCGCCTCGGTGAGCGCGCCGAAATGACGACAGCGCAAATGGAGACGAGCGATACTCAAAGCGCATCCACAAAACGAAAAGAGCCACTGCCGTCGACAAGTCTTGGGCTTAAAGTTTTGAGAGTTCGGTACGCCCTCTAGGGTATCGCGGTTTCTACGCTAGGTTCAGCCGCGGGATCGCGCTCGCCCAAATCCGACGTGCCGGTGGTACCTGGCGAAGGTTGACTTACAATCTTTGCAGGAAGCACGATCGGGCCGGGGTCTTCAAGTCGTTCGACGATGAGACCCTCAGAAAATGGCGCCTCAGATTCTTTCGTTGAAATCGACTTCAAAGTTTCGTTGGCCACCGTGCGAGTGATTTGTCGGGTCGCAGAATCCATCGTCTTCGAGTTCGCGATGATGGCACCCACGACAGCACGTTTCTCTTCGGCTGCCACGATCGAGCTCGACGTAAAACTGAATGTCGCACTAAGAAAAATTCCGAACGATAAGAGCGCAACCGACTTCGATGAAACTTGGCGATCACGTCGCATTTCGACCCCACACTAGAGAAACAAATTGAACAGACCCAGAGGGCCTTTCGGTGTGAGATTGCGGCGACTGAAGTCATTCAGGACTCATAGGCGCAAAAAATCTCGGTCGTCTCAACGTGAGAATGGGCCGAGATTTTTTGCGCGTTCACGGGTGTCGAAATTTTAATCGGCCAGCGCCGCGTCCATTTCAGCTTTCGAAAAGTTCGGAAGCGACCAAATCTTGGTCGGATTTTTTAGGCCATACTGAATCTGTGCACGACCAATTTCGGGGAGAAGCTCATATGAAGCTTTTGAGATTGTAAAGATCATCGTACGGGTTTTTCCATTGCTGGGAAATCTCGCGATCGGAAAAAGTCGGTTCTCGATATTCAAAACCGGCAGAGCATTTGACACTGGAAATTCATCGGCCGAAGCAACAGTAAGTTCTATGGCGTCGACGCCGTACGAGCCGGTAATTTGTCGACTCTGCTTCACCTTGCGAGGTCGCATCCACGACCCACGGCGCATCGAAGAGAACGATTTTGCGCGCGGGCCTGCAAGATCGAACGGAGTCGAGAGAAGCGAACCGTCAGCGGGCAAAATCATATCTGGCGGTGTTGTCTCGGCGGGTTTTGCATCCATCAACGAGACTGTTTCGCCTCTAAGCAGTGCTGCGGCGGCCTGTATTTCAAAGATTTCACGCAATGTTTTGTGTTCGTACGAGCTGACTTTATGACTTTCGACGCCGAAGCGAACATGGGCCAAGCGAACAGTTGAATCACCAGACAAGTTAAACACGAATCGAACACCTCGAACTTTTGCTGTCGCGAACGCCGCGATCGGTATTCGAACGGTTTGAACGAGTTCGGCATTATCATTTGGTGGACCTGTCAAAAACGTGTAGTCGCGAATCGAGACCGGCTGCGAAAGGGAATCATCAGTACCAACGAGATGAACGCTGAAATCGACCGGAATTGAGAGCTGTTGTTCGGCGTCGTCGAGTGCTCGACCCACGCGAAAATCAAGGAAGTCGAACCTCGAATGGTCTGACCCGCTTCCGAGGTCGGCGAAGTTGACCTGATAAAATCGATCGTTGCCCGGAGCGGTCCAACTGACGACCGCGACGGGGGGCTCAGCGAGGGTTTCGTGGCTGACTTCGACATTAGAACTGGTGTTCATGACTCCGCTGGAACTTTGACCGGTAGGCGCTGTAAAGTCGTCGACCCTTAAGATCTGCGTCAGGTCCATGCCTGGTACGAAGTCACGATCGACGTTCGTGATTGACGAGAACGTGGTGGGTAGAGCGTACGCGGTGTCAAAATTTTGCGAAAGCTCGGGTACGCGGTTTTCTCCGACATGTGAGCGAAAAAAAGCCATCATCGATTGATTTGCAATCGACTGTTGCTCGAGAGAGACCGACTTCGTTTCGTCGAAAATCGGTTTGTGTGCCGGTGAACCCGAGCAGCCGAACGAATCGCTGGTTTGCCATTCAGTGTTGAAATAATTGTGGTTAGCTCCCCAAACCATCATCAGCGACTTTGGCGTTGGTCGTATCTCACCTTCTTTTTTGCTCGAATATTTTGACATCATCCGTTCGAAGGGAAGTCGACCCTGCATGTCGTTCACGTCGCCGTCGCAGAGAGGAAGCATCTGTGTCCAAGCGACTGACGGCGCATCTAGAACGCGGTTTGACTGCCCATCGACCGCACCGATTTCAAAGATGGCTTTGATGTCGAGCTCGGGTAGAAGTGTCGACCATTGACTTCCCGGATCGCGGTACAAGTTCAGCGCAGCCCTTGCTCCTTCGCCACCGCGCGAGTGTCCCATAATTCCCACGTTTGTAAGATCAACGGCGCCAACGAATTGATCGGGTTCTCCCAGAGTCGCGGGCGCACCGCCGGCCTTCGACCAATCACTCCAAAGCTGAAGGTGGCGAAGTATCATTCGCCCGCGAGCCAGGATCAGCCCCCAGTCTTCACTGCTGCCACCACCGCAAGTAATTCCGCGATTCGCGTTGATCGAAACGACGAGGTAACCCCACGAGGCTAAATTTTCGGCGACATAATTATAGCCTTCATGATTTGGCGTTACGACATAGCCTGACGGGCAGGTTCCTTCATTCGTGTACTCGCAGCTACTATCATTGCGAGGTGCTGTGCCTGATCCACACGTGCCATGGTTGCCGTGCAGAAAAAGCAGCAGCGGAAGTTTTTTTGCGATTCGTCCTGTTGTTGAATCAAAGATGTCAGCGGGCCAAAAAGCGCGTGCCCAGATTTCGGTGGCTTGACCGGCGAGCACATCGGCATCCACGGCCGGAGCCATTCGATACTCTTTTGTGGTCGTCAGGTGAGGACCTTTGGCCGTCATATCCGGCGCGGGCTTCAGGGCCGACTGGGCCGTAGCCGATTGAGCCGTCAGCAAACTTACGACAAGAAAAATGAATCTAACGACTTGCGACCCCACAAAACCCCCTTCGCACACAAACTGCACCCATTTCTTGCCATCTCGGGGTCGAACCGGAAACGATTTGGTATGAATTTGCAATTAGTCCCCGGTCGCCACATCAATCTTTTGGCCGCTGGCGCCTGCAAGAGGATAAAGTTCTCTGATGCCGCACTGAAGTGCGCGTGCGCCGTGCTAAGCTCTGTAGTTTACGGCACCGCTGCGGCCGACGCCGCGACAACAAGCTGCGAAACCCGCCTCGAAACCCGCGAAATTGGAAAGTTCACGACCAATCCCGTTGATGAGGCAAGTGGTCTGGCGCTGTCTCCGGATGGGCGAAACTTCTACGTCACAAACGACTCGGGCGACGATTCGCGTTTCTATCGCACACGCCTAGACGGAGGCGGCCTTGAAGAATTTCGAGTTTTCGAACGAATCAACGGAAAACTCAAAATGTGGAAGGCTTTTGACATCGAAGACCTCAGCGTCGGACCTTGTCCGAAGCCGATAAGCGGCGATTGTGTTGCCCTTGCAGATATCGGAGACAACCGCGATCGACGAAAGAATATCGAGCTCGCCTTTATTCGACTTGGAGATCTTCCAAGCCCGCCGTCGAGAAGCGCATTAAGGATTTCGAATTTTGACGTTACGATCTCCAGAAAGTTGCGACTGAAATATACTGATGGTCCTCGCAACGCTGAAGCGTTCGGAATTTTGAATTCACGATTCGGAGTTATCGTAACGAAACCGCAAGATCGAAAGTCGAGAGCGACGAAACCCGCAGGACTTTACGTTGTGGACTTCGAACTCTCAAAAATCGCGCGGGTTGGCGAGCTCGACGTGCCTCTTTGGCTCAAGGATCAAGGCCTCGCGTCGCTTGTGACGGGGCTTTCGATTGGCGAAAGCAGCGCGAATTCAGTTCGGTTGGTTTTGCTGACATACCGCGATGCCATTGAACTTGTGTTCGAGACTGATATTCTTACAAACAGCAGCTGGCCGCCACGAGCTTGGTCAGTGCGATCTCGGACTGTTCTCAAGATCGATGCGCTTGAGCAGCAAGAAGCGATCGCGTTTGATGAAGCTCGCACCGGTTTTTACTATACGAGTGAGCAACCCTTCGCCGTGCTGGGTGTGAAGTCTGCGAGCATTAGGTGGGCCGAGAAAATGTCATGTCGCTAAATTTTTTGCGCAAAAAGTTAGGCCCGGCTGGTGCGTTCTCTAGTTTGGTCTTTGGCACATCCATTGCCGTGTTCGCTGCGGCGACCGCAGGCGGCGCTGTCGCGCGTACCCAGAAAGAGTCTCGCAAAAAAGATGTTAAATCATCGAAACTTGCGCGTGTCGTGACTGCGATGAGTACTCCACTTCGAAGCGGACACCCGATTTTATTCCTTAACGGTTCTGCCAACGGTGCGAGCACCGCCGAATCTCTTGAAAGTCGTTTGCTGTTTCCCGCCGATCAAAGATATTCGAAGTGGTCTGTCATTTTTGATTCTCCTATTCGAGTTGAAACCGTCGAGGTACAAACTTGCGACGGAACAAAACCTTTCGCCGATGGCGTCGAACTGTATGTCGACTATAGCGAAAAACGCCTCTACCGCGACGGGGGTAGAAATACGGTTAAGTTCGTTGTGAAATCCGACGCACGGGCCCTCACCCTGGGCTTCTTAGAATCATCTGGGCTGTGTCTTTCACGGGTGACGATCAAAAGTACACCCGGTTGGTTGAGACCCCAGACGCTTAAGGCGACCGGCAGTGAAGTCATCGCCGACGGTTCGATCGGCCTCGGACCTCGTACAATTTTCGACGGCAAAAAGAGGCGAATTGTCGGTGATCGCAAGCCCGGCGAGTGGCAACTTCAGTGGGAAAATCCTTTGATCGTTGAAAGTTTGCGAATCTGGAACGGAAATCAAAATCACGGCGACGTGTTCGAAGCGGGCGACCGCGTCCGCGAAATCGAGATACAAACTGATGTCAGCAAGGCGCAACGGTCCACGTTAGCCGACCGTCGCGACTCCCAGCTGATCGAACTGAACGACGTGCGCGAGATACGGCGAATCGAGATGAAGTCGATCTCGACCTATGCCGGAAAGCTTTCTAGCGAACCACTACTAGGTGAAGTTCAGTTTTCGGCCGGTGGAGAAAATTGGATTCCGATTGTTCCGGTCGCATTGTCCTCTCCTCTGGGGGTTGGCGAGAGCGCAGAATCGGCCCAGATTCGCGAACTCGGCTATGGCGATGTGCTTGACCGAGAGTTGCGTATCGCTGAACGAGGGGACATTTGGAAGTTTCGATTGCGCAGCGATGGAACTTTTTTCGCGCGAATATTTATCGACAAAGCTCGCACGGCTCGCGGCTGGTCAGTCACGGGAACGTGGCGACTCGGGTCGCCCGGGGCGAAGCCAGCGACTGCCAATAAAGACAAAGATAAAGATAAAAAGACGGACGCAAAAGGTTCGGCCTTGGGTCTCGCACTTTCGTTGACGGGAACAAAAATGTCGACTGCCGAGGCCAGTGATTCGCTTCCGTGTGCCAACCGCTGTTTTCCGTCGGTCGGTTCGCGGATACCGAATTCCGTACGAGAACTACCGGTGTCTGAACAGGTCGAGCTTCAGCGCGAAGGTCGCTCGCGGTTCATCTTGCGAAATCGAACGTCGGCAGAGAATCGAACAATGGAATTCGAAGATCTTAAACTGCGCATTCACTCTCTTTTTGACTAGTCGCCTGGACCAATGCGTGGCTCCTGGCGCTTCTGGCGAGATACCCGCGGCTCTGGGGTTGACCTGGGCGACGGCAGACGCCACAATTTTAAAATGAATCATCTGTGGGGCCCCTTCGTAGGCCATCGGTCTATCGCGGCCACACTTTCTCTTCTTGCAGGCCTGGGCGCACTCAGTTTCTCGGCGTGCGTCGATCAACAAACAGCGAATAAAATGAGTCGGAATCCGGCCAACTTGTCTTCAACGGATGGCCGTGCGAGTGGGGCCGACGGGAACGCCGTCGAATCCGCATTTACGTCATTGATTTCGAAAGACGACATTTCGATGTCGGTTGGAACCGAGATTACGAACAATCGATTTCCGGCCGAATCCCAGTTTGCTGTGGGCTCGATACCGGTCATGGGTCGCGTGCAGTACGCGTTTGAACCCGAAGCTCAGGCTTACATGGAAAAACTGCTGACGCAGTATCGCCCGGACTTCGGCGTTTTCGTTGCGATGGACGCAAAAACGGGGCGCGTTTTGACAATGGCGAGTCGCACACAGGGCGATGCCGCGGCCGAAAACTTAGCCCTGAAAGCTTCATTTCCCGCTGCCTCGATTTTCAAAGTCGTCACGGCAGGTGCGGTGCTCGACACCGACAAAGTAAAACCGAACACTCGAATCGCGTTCAATGGCGCCAGCCACACGTTGTATCGTCGAAACGTCATTGACGCGAAAGAAAACCGTTGGACTCGACGAATGACGATTCGCGAAGCGTTTGGTTCATCCGTCAATACGATCTTCGGAAAGCTCGGGTTGTTTTACGCTGGTCCCGAGACCTTGCGTGCTTACGCC
>JALHOI010000026.1:0-6255 GCA_022843085.1 Pseudobdellovibrionaceae bacterium | reverse complement strand
GTTCGGATATTCCAATTCAGACGGGCTATGCACGATTCACGGCCGATGACCCTTGGAGCGTTGTTGCCGCTGCTTCAGGCTTCACTCTCGACAACACAATGTCACCTATCCAAGGTGCGATGATCGCTGCTGCAGTCGCGAATGACGGCGTGATGATGGAGCCCTACATCGTCGATTCAGTGACGAACGTACAAGGCGAACCGCTCTACCAGGCTGCCCCGAAACGAGCGTCAATTGTTGTCGGCCCCGAAACGGCTCGGCAGCTTCGGCAACTCTTCGAAGAAACCGTACAGTCCGGAACATCTCGGAAGGCATTTCGCCAGGCGTTGCGTGCGCGTAAATTTGAGACGGTCGAATTTGGCGGCAAGACCGGATCGCTGACCGGTCTCAACCCGAAGGGGAAGTGCGATTGGTTTGTCGGTTATGCTCGCTTTGGCGACCGCAGAATTGCCGTCGCGGCTTTAACCGTAAACCAAGTCAAATGGCGAGTGAAGTCGTCGACCCTCGCGCAGCTATTTCTAACCGACTACGTAAAAACTCACCATCTTTCAAACCGTTAGAACAGTTCTCAAATTGAGATCGATCCTGCTGGCCTAAAGTTCGACAGTTCGAACAAGTACACCGCTTCAATCGTGTCGACTTGCTCATAGTTGGGCACAATTTCGATGATTTTCGTATCGATGTAGGACGCTGCGGAATCCTGCAAAGACTTAAGCTTCAGCCCCTCAAAGGGAATCTCGATAGGCGACTGTGCGACCGCAGCGAATGTGGCGGTGCCGTTAACGAAGAGAGGTTCAAGCATGAAAGATTCAAAGACGAATCAGTACCATATCTCGCGTCATGGCGAAACGCTTGGACCATGGTCGGTTGAACAGATTGCGATGAAGCTATCGACGGCAGAAATCGCGATCACCGATTTCGCATGGGACGACAGCTTGACCGAATGGATTACGCTGATCGAGCTCGCAGAGCTGAAGGCCTATCTTCAATCACGCAAGCCGGTTGCGCCCCCTACTGAGAAAGCACATCAACGAACCAACGTCGTCGCGGCCTCGATGTCCGAGGACGATGCGATTCAGTGGTCTGTCACCCGCGGCCAGCAAAAATTCGGCCCGTTTAATTTCTTTGGAGTCGTGAAGGCGCTTCAAGACAAGTCAATTTTTGAATTCGACTACATCTGGAAAGAAGGAATGGAAAGTTGGGTTCGCGTTGCCGAGCATGAAAAGTTCGCCGCGGAATCGATTCGCGAGCTGCTTCAATCACTCGAAGAAAAAAAGGCTCACAGCGACGTTTTTGCTCAGCGGCGCCACGCGCGGATGTCGATCGAAAATGACGTCCTCATCAACGACAACCAAAGTGTTAGTCCTGGCCGTATGGTTGAGGGCAGCGCCGGAGGCACAGGTCTTATCATCAAGAATTCGACGCTGATTCCTGGCCAGTTGATTCATGTTCATTTTTCGTCTCTCGATGGACTACCCGCGTTCAACGCGATCGGTGAAATCGTTTCGAAAAAATTCACGCGCAGCGCTCGCGATCAACGAGCTCCGATTCACTACGGCGTTCGATTCGTAAAGATGGATCCAGCGGCCGAAGAACGAGTAAAAAATTATTTTAAAACCCGCGCGCACCAGGCGTCGGCGTAAAGAACAAGGGGACTTAAGATGGATGCTCTGATGAAATTGGTCGTCGACTGGTACATGATCGACATTGCGATCGGGTTGATGGGTCTCTTTGGTGTCGCGCTGATGTTTGAACGATCAAAGGCTTTGTACTTTGACTACGCACTCGATGCTGATTCGTTCATGGCAAAGATTATGAAGTGGGTTGAAGACGATAAAATCGACGAAGCAATCACTTACTGTGCAGCGAACGAGAAAAAACCTCTGGCTCACGTCGTAAAGCGCATTCTTGAGCGCTCAGATCGCGATGACAAGGCAATCGACCAGTCGCTGGATATCGCCGCGTCCGAAGTCGCGCCGAAGCTTACAAAGAACCTAAGTTACCTTTCGATGGTCTCGAACGTTGTCACATTGATCGGTCTCTTCGGTACTGTGGTCGGTTTGATTATGTCTTTCAAAGCGGTCAGCTTCGCCGATCCATCGCAAAAGCAGTCGCTCTTAGCTGACGGGATTTCGCTGGCGATGCACGCAACTGCCGCCGGTCTTCTTGTCGCCATTCCCGTGATGATTGTTTATTCGTTCTTGCATTCAAAACAAGGTCGACTCTTTAACGAAATCGATCAGCATTCGAACAAGCTAATCGAAGGTCTTCGATCGCGCGACTACAAGCATTTTGGCGGCACGGCCTATCCGACACCAATCGGAATTGATAAAAATGCGAAACCCAAAACAGCGAATCAGATCAAAACCGTTTAACGGCCGAAATCAGTCTCACAACGATTCCGCTTAGACAGGATGCGCGCATGAGAGCACTTAAGACACGACTTGATGATTCGACATTCGAATTGAACCTCGCGCCGATGTTGGACATCATCGTGGCGATTATTCCGATGCTTTTGCTGAGCGTGGTATTCGTTGAGATCACCGTTATCGACACTCCGATTCCGCAAGCTGTTGAAAAAGCGGTCGCCGCTGCCAACGAAAAAAACAAAGACGTCGTGCAAGTTCGAATGGGCGTCGCCGCTGACAAATCGGTGAATATCACAATTACTGACCGCGGTGCGACCAAAGAGTATTCAGTGGCGTCAGTCAAAGCGGCTGATGGAGCAACACAAGCCGATCTTGACGGTCTGCATGGTCAGGTGATGGCGATCAAAAAAGAATATCCAGATGTATTTCGGATGGAGCTGAACCCGTCTGATTCAATTCCGCTCAACGAAATCGTGGGCGTGATGGATGCGGTTCGAACGACTCGTGCGGTCGATGGAAAACAGGTCAAAGTATCGTTCACCGATTCGACCACAGGTAAGCCAATCGAGACGAATCTTCTTTTCCCGGACATCGTTTTCGGGAACGTTGCGGGGGGTTGATTGTGGGAATCCGAAATCGTCGCGGCATGGGCCGCTACATTGACCAACGAATTTCTTCGACCTTCAAAATTCAGATCACGTCAATGGTCGACATGTTTGTCATCTTGTTGGTCTTTTTGCTGAAGAGCTATTCAACAAGCCCCGTTCAAATTACTGCGAGTGACCAGCTGACATTGCCGGCCTCGACATCGACGAAAGATCCCGTCGATGTCCTGAAGCTTGTTGTTTCGAAGTCTGGCATCTTCGTCGACGAAAAGAAAATCGTCGAACTGAAAGACGGAGTCTTGGCTGTCGAAGATGTCGACGCGAACGATACCCAGTTTATTCGTGCACTCTACACCGAACTCGACGAACAGGCCAAAAAGACCCGCGTGATTGCGAGTCAAAACTCGGAGCTTGAGTTCGACGGCAAAGTCGTTATGCAGGCCGAGCGAACGCTTCCGTACGATGTTCTTCGCAAGGTCATGTACACGTCGATGATGGCCGGCTACGCCGATGTCAAAATCGCAGTTATGTTGAAGGATTAAGTATGGGGCAACCAGCACTTTTTCTAGAATTCAGGCGCGAAGGCCAGAATGCACGGCAGCACCGGGTGACTCCGAAGCGACGACTTTTCGTCATCGGTTCGTCACGTGAGGCCGATTTGCGAATCGACGGCCAAGGTATCATGGGTTGCCACGCAGTGCTGCAGTACGAAGGCGGAAGCTGGACACTGCGAAACCTCGCGCTTGAGGGCGCGCCAGTTCGGGTCAACGGAACCGAGGTCATCGAAGTCATTTTTAAAGACAATGACAGAGATCAAACCACGGTTGAAATCGGATCTCATCGCTTCGATCTTTCTTCCAAAAAAAGAAACGAAGCGTTGTTTGCCGCCGGCCCTGACAAGTCGGTAAACTCTTTGAGCGAAAAGACGATGCATCAAGTTGTGGTGAAATCAGCTCGGGGCCGCGTTCTGAGCACTGCGGTGATTTCGGCACGAGATTCGTATCGGTATGACGACGGTGAGCGCGTGACGAAGCTTGCTGCTCCACCTAGCAGCGATTGGGTTGAGACCGTTCTTGGTCAGAAGACGATTCGTCAAAGATTGATTTCGGCTCAAGAAGCCGCAGTCGCAGAGAAGTTGACCGTTGATTCAGATATGAAGCGGGCGGTTGGGGCCGCGTTGATATTGATGTTCTTGATGCTTGTGACGGCCCTCATGATTCCGAAACCGTCGGAAAAACCGGAACTTGCGCTCGATCAAAAATCGCTCGACATGATTTTCAATGCTGACAAGATCAAACAAAAGCGTGTCGAGGCGAAAAAGGTGACTCAAGCCGCAAGGCAGCGTGCTGGTGGTCAGGTAGCTGCGCCAAACCAACCGCCAACCGAGGCGTCGCAGCCCGAGCAGGCTGTGGCTCCGGTGCAATCAGCGAAAGCGACAGCAGCCTTAACTTCGATTCGAAATTCAGGACTTTCAGCCCTGGTCGGTAAAATCGCAAAACGGGCGAACAAAGACGGAATTCAGATTGCGACCCAGGGAACCAGCGCGGACAACAAAACGGCGGGCCGAGCCTTCTTTAGCAACGGCACAACCACGACGGGTGGTGGTGGCGCTGCTGCCACCGCTGGTGAAGCTTATCGTTTGGGTGGTATTGCGACGCGCGGAAAAGGTGGTGGCGCTACGGGAATTCGCGATGGGACTGCGCTTTCAGGCGGGACGGTCGGGACAGGTGATGTCGCGATCGTCGATGAAGAAACCATTATCGAGGGTGGCCTTGATCGAGATGTCATTGCCGACGTGATCAAACGAAATCTGGGTCAAATTCGGTACTGCTACGAGCGGCAGTTGAGCTCCAACCCCGATCTTTACGGAAAACTTCTCGTGAAGTTTACAATCGATGCCAGCGGCGGCGTGCTTGAACCGAAAATTGATACAACCACAATGAAGAGCAGCTTGGTTGAAGGGTGTGTGCTTCGTCGGCTTGCCGGCTGGAAATTTCCTCTCCCCCGGGGTGGAACTCAGGTTCGAGTGAGTTACCCGTTTCTGTTCAAAGCACTCGATTGACTATCGAAGCCGGCCGCGCAAAGAGACAGCGCATGCCGGCTTCTTCTTTTTTCAAACCCCGCACAGACTACTTTGAGTTCAACGCTGCGACCTGGGTCGACAGCGTCAAGGGTCTTGCGGATATGGTTAAATCTGCCGAATTTCCCGAAACAAAACTTCGTTTCTGGAATGACGATTGGGCCGAACGAATCGGTCTTGGTGAATTGAATCAAACTGAAAAGACTCAATCTTTCGCAAACTTTCGTCCGCTTCTGGGCTTACAGCCGCGGCCGCTGGCGATGCGATATCACGGTCATCAGTTTCGCCACTACAACCCAAACCTCGGTGACGGCCGCGGATTCTTGTACGGTCAGTGCGAAGACCCCGTCGACCACCGACTCCTAGATTTCGGAACAAAAGGAAGCGGACAGACGCCTTGGTCGCGAGCCGGTGACGGTCGATTGACGTTAAAGGGTGCGGTGCGAGAAGCCTTAGCGACCGAAATGCTGGCGGCGTTGGGAGTAAACACGTCGAAGACATTTTCGTTTTTTGAAACCGGCGAATGTCTTCATCGGGGAGATGAGCCGTCGCCGACCCGATCGGCGGTACTGACGCGTCTTTCGCACGGCCACATTCGTTACGGAACATTCCAACGGTTGGCTGCGACTGGGCAAACGACTTTGATGCGAGAACTCGTCGAGTATTCAATGCGTGTTTATTTTAACGATTCTGATCGCGTTGTGCTTTCTCAATCACCCGATTTAGATGATGAGCGCATATTTGCTTTTCTTGAGCGCGTTGTCGAGAACGCGGCGGACCTCGCGGCAAGCTGGATGATGTCTGGATTTGTGCACGGTGTTCTGAACACGGACAACATGAATATCACCGGCGAAAGTTTTGATTACGGTCCTTGGCGATTTTTACCTTTCTATGATCCGTCGTTTACAGCCGCGTATTTCGATCACGAGGGTTTGTACTCGTACGGCCGTCAACCCGAAGCCGTGTACTGGAACCTTGATCAACTTGCGCGAGCGCTGCACACAATGGTACCCGAGGGATCAGAAGCCGCGTGGCAGGCGCGTTTCATCGCGATTCTAGAAAAGTTTCCCGCAATTTTTCAGACCTGTTCACTTCGCCGCTTCTTTGATCGTTTGGGCCTTACCGCACCAGACGACGCCGCCAGAGCCGAAGAAATTTTCGTCGCAGCCTTCGAGGTCATGGCAGAAACCAAAATTCCATT
>JALHOI010000025.1:541-14531 GCA_022843085.1 Pseudobdellovibrionaceae bacterium | reverse complement strand
TTGTCATGTCGCCTTCATCGCTGCCCCCACGGTCGCGAGATTCAAATTCTCGAATCGCAAGACGTACGCGATTCAAAAGATCCGACTTCATTTCAAGAAGACGCGTGCGGCACTCGCGAATGAAAGTCTCGGTCATCTTGTCTGTCGGTTTTCCTGTCGTTCCTCGGGTCGCGGCTTGAACTGTCATGGCTCTCTCCCTCTCTCCACCAAGGTCTTGTTTGGTGACCTTGATGCCACGTAAGACCGATGCGCAGTGCGACTCGGTTAGAGGGGTCGAGCAAATAATCTATCGCATTTTTTTATGCGAGGTATGCGCCGTCTAGTTTGGTGCTGGGTTCTCAAACGGCTGAAGCTTGCCGCCGCTGACAGTTAAAACGCTGATGGGTCTCTGCAGTTCACGTGTCGCACTCATATCGAGGGGCCCGAAAGCTCCTGGAAAGCCCTTTACGCTCGCCAGCTTCTCTTGCAATTCAATGCGCGACGAAGAGCCTGTCGCAATCAGCTGGCGAAGTAAGAGACCCGAATCATACGCCTGCGCTTCGATCATGCCAGGCTCTTCGCCAAAAACTTCTTTATACTCGCGCACAAACTGCGACGCTTGAAACGATCGGTCGCCCGTATACAGCCCGTCGACAATAATAGCGTCTTCGACATACTTTTGTCCGCGACTGATAAAGCTTGGGTTATTCCACAAGTTTGTTCCCAGTAGTCGAAGTCCGCTGACATCATTCGCTGCAAGCATTGGCGCAATCTGGCCGGCCGCGCGCGCGCTGTCAGGAATAAAAATGGCGTCGAAGTCGACAATCGGCGGAAGAATTTCTTCAGTTGAAATTGCGCCCGCACGAGCGTTTCGTTTCGGGTTCTTTTCGAGGTACTGTCGGTAACGCAATCGATATTCATCAGCGCGATCTTCGACGTAGAAATTGCCCGTCAGGCGCTGAACGTGGCTGCGAAAGTCGGTTTCTTTAGGATCGTAGGGAAGTGAGGCGGTAACCTGGCCACCGCGAAGACGAACGGCATCCCAAAAGAAATTGGCGAATTCTGTTCCGTATGCGTCGTTCGGAAATAGAATAGCGAATCTTTTTAATCCTAAACTTTCGATTGATACCGCCGCGAGGCGCTCGGCCTGCATTTGGCTTGTCAGCGCATTTCGGAAAATGAAGTCACCGATTTCGGTTAAGCCCGCTCGTTGCCCCATCATAATCGCGGGAATTCCAAATTCCTGTGCTTTGCTGGCCTCTGCACTTGCGGTGCGAGAGAGCAGACCACCGACCACGGCGACCGCGTTGTCTTCCACGACGAGACGCTCAAGGCCTCTTCGTGCGATGTCGGGGTTACCTTCGCTGTCGATAACCGCGAGGCGAAATCCAGACTGCTTTTTCCCTGGGCCGTAAATTCCAAGTCCAAGTTGTAGGCCACGAAGCGCGCGGTAACCCTGGGCCTGTTGTTTTCCAGACAACGGCAGCACAGCGCCGACGGTTTTCGAATTGACGCGACTTCTTGAATCGATTTGCGAAACGAACCCCGCTGCACGTTCGGCCAGCTCTGTACCGGGGGCCAGGGCGATCACGTCTTGAAATGCGGCGCGCGCTTTCGGCAGTTGTCGTTGATCCGCAAAAGTTAGACCCATTCGGTACTTGGCAGTGGGACGTAAAAACCCGAACGAAGATCTTTCTGACACGCGTTCAACTTCGTCCTCGGTCAGTCGCGTGTCTAAAAGATCCTGTGCCGCGATTCGATACTTCTCTTTTCGACGAGCGTCTGAAGCTTTCTCAACCAGTGACACATAAAGTTCGACGGCGTCGTACACTCTATTTTCAGCCAGCAGCGCTTCGCCGCGCAGTTCATCGGCATCCAGCTTTTGAGCCGCTGACGCCGAGGCGGATTTTCGAACCCGTTCTGTCAGGTCGGCGGCTTCTGAAAATTTGCTAAACCGAAGGTTGATCCGCGCGGCACGAAGCAAAGCTTCGGCCTCGTAGGCGCTTGCGACTTCACTGTTGGCGACCGCTAAGTACGTTTTTAAAGCGTCATTCCATTGCTGATCTCGTTCGAAAATTTGCGCCATCATCATGTTGGCGTCAGCGGCGAGGTCTGAATCGGGCGACGACGCCGCGATTTTTTTAAGGCGGGCTAAGGCCTTTTTGGAATCGCCTTTATCAAAGGCCGTGCGCGCAAGTTTAAAGTCTTGTTGAACGGCCGCGGAGGCTTTAACCGGCTGCTTCCGAACTGGCGCGGTTTGGCAGCCGACCAATATGACCTTCACAGACATCATGAGAGCGACCCCGACAAAGAGAGGTCGAAATTTGCTTTCAGTCATATTGAAAAGTTTTGAGAGAAACAGTCGCATCATCGCCTCCGCGGGCTCGTAAGGGCGCATTACTTTTTCTTCAGCCGCTCGGCTTTCTCTTGGAAAGATTTGACCATGGGTCCCGGTCGCACGGCCGCAGCGAATCGCTTTAAAAGTTCCCGTTGATCATCAGTCAGGTCGCGGGGCACGTCGATCAGAACTTTAACAAGCATATCGCCCATTGCTGCGCCGCCCTGCCCAGCAGCCGGAAAGCCTTTGCCTTTCAGCCTAAAGATTTGACCCGACGGGGTGCCAGCAGGAAGACGCAAAGAAGCCTTCCCGGTTAATGTCGGAATATCCACAACGAAACCATTCACCGCGTCCGAAAAATTCACTGGCAGTTCGAGGTGAACGTCATTTTCGACTCGCTTGAACAGCGTATGTTCGGCCACGTTCACAATCACGTAAAGATCTCCGAACTGCTGACCAGACGGTGGCGCATCGCCTTCGGCTCGAAGCTTCAATCGTTGGCCTGGCTTGACCCCCGAGGGAATTGTGATGGCGAGTTTCGCCGTTTCTTCGCGACCTCCGCGCTGACGCACAAAGCTGATTGTCTTTTCACAACCGGTAGCCGCTTCTTCAAATGTGATCGTGATTGTATAGCGCAGATCTGCGCCACGAGTTTTCGTACCGCCGCGTGGCCCCGCTGTGTCGGCGGGTCGTGGGCCCCCCCGCGCGCCACCGCGAAATGCATCGCCGAAAATATCGCCGAATATATCTTGAAACGATTCGGGCCCCGTCGAGCCAAACCCGCTAAAGGTTTGATCTTCAAAACCACCGTACCCGGCGCCTCCGAACGGGCCGCCACCGCGAAATCCGCCGGCTCCAGCTCCTGCTCCCGCACCAGCGAACGCTGCAAAGCCGTGTCCGAACTGATCGTACTGTTGACGCTTTTGTGCGTCGCTAAGAACTTCGTAAGCCTCGCTCGCTTCTTTGAATCGCTCTTCTGATTTCTTATCACCCTGATTTTTATCGGGATGAAATTGAACTGCGAGTTTGCGATACGCTTTTTTTAATTCGTCCGACGTGGCCGTGCGCTTGACTCCAAGAACTTCGTAATAGTCGCGCTTCGTCGCCATACTGCTTAACTTTTCGCTTTCGAGACAATGACCTGGCCCGGTCGAACGACACGTTCGTGAAGCTTGTAGGGCTTTTTGAAAACTCGCGACACACTTCCCGGAGCAAGGTCCGCAGTTTCTTCGCTGCTGAGCGCTTCGTGATGTGAGGGGTTAAACGGCTGACCTAAAGCCGGCAGTTCTTCGATGCCGTTGCGATTCAAAGTGGCCTTCAGTTCGATCGCGGTCATTTCGATCCCTTTACGAAACGACATCATGTTTTCCGGTGTCTGTTCAAGCGCGAGAGCGGTTTCGAAAATATCTAAAACGTTAAGAAGATCGACAACCAGCCGTTCGCATCCGTACTTCCGCAGATCGACCCGCTCTTTGATCGCATTTTTTTTGTAGTTTTCGAAATCCGCGTAAAGATACAAAAAATCGCTGCGTGATTTGGCAAGCTGAGCTGCGAGCTCGTCAGCGCCTAATGCCGGAGCGGGCTTCGCGGGCGCAGAATGCGACGCGTCAAAGCCTGGTTCGGTTTCGTCTGAAAGGCGCTTCACGTCGGGGTCTTTTGGGGGGGATCCATCTTGAGAATTTGTATCATCAGCCATGTGGGCATTATGGGTTCGGACTCGCGAATGTCAAACTTCGACGCCTACGTCTTTTCTAAAATTTCATCCTTTAAAAACGTCATCGTCTCGAAGACTCGATCAGCCATGGCCTGGCCACGCTTCGTGAGCGCGAACGAACCTTGTCGATGCTGCAAAAATTCTTTAAGTTTCGGATCGTCGAGACGCACGCGGACGGCCTTGCCCAGCGTCGGGCCGAACTTCGCTTCGACGCGGGCGAGTTCCAATCCCGTCTGACTGCGCAAGGCCGTATGGCAAAAGTCGGTTAGCGCTTCGTTCAACTCCAGTTTTTCAAATCGGTCTTTGCTGAGGCTGCTCCAGAACCGAGCACCTTCGACTTTCTCGAGTTCGGCTCGATACGCCGCAATTGTCGGCGGATTCCAAAAGCGCACGCCCCAGGGTGTTGCGCTGCTTTCAAGTGCATCGTCGCCTCGTGGGACATACGAATGTGATCCAATGCCGAGACCCCAGTAGGGTAGGTCGCTCCAGTAAAGAGTGTTGTGGCAAGATTCGAATCCTGGCTTGGCGAAGTTTGAAACCTCGTAGCGAAAAATTCCCTTCGCGGCGAGTTCAGTTTCGATGAGCTCGAACATCTCGGCCTGCTCGTCGTCGCTTGCGCGGCCCGAGTTCAACGCATGTTTCGCGGGCACCGTTAGGTTGTAGGCGCTTAAGTGAGAAGGTGAAAATTCGAGGGCTCGCCGCACGTCGCGTTTGACTCCGTCGATTCGTTGACCGGGTAAGCCGAAAAGTAGATCAAACGAGTAATTCGTCTTCCGCTCGGCGAGCATTTTCAATGTGGCGAGGGTGTCGGCGACACTATGTTTTCGGCCCGTAATTTTTAAAAGGTCCTCGTCGAAGGTCTGGGCACCAACCGAAAAGCGCGTCACACCGAGGCCAAGAAATTCGTCGAGAGAGCCCTCGGTGATCGTGCCGGGATTTATCTCGAGTGTGACTTCCGCGTCCGAAGCAAGAGTGAATCCTTCGATTGCAACCGCCTCGAGTATGGATAGAATTTCTGCTGGAGAGAAGAGACTCGGTGTTCCTCCCCCAAAATAGATCGAAGTGAGTTCACGAGAACCGAAAGCGCGCGCCCTTGTTTTGAGTTCGCGTTTGAGAAGTGAGATGTAATCAGAATGGGGCGGAAGATCGCGACTCTCGAATTTGACGAAATCGCAGTACGTGCAGATCTGAAGACAATAGGGAATGTGCACATACAGCCCGAACTTAGAAGTCATGGAGCCATCGAATGTCTCAGAAGCGCGTCAATAGCAAGCGGCAAAGTAAGCGACAAACTCTTCGACCGAGCAAGCCCGCAGCGGCGGGTGAATCCAAATTTAAACTGAAAAATGGTCTCGATGTGCGGTTGATCCCGTCATCGAAGTCTCCGGTTGTTTCTGTTCAGATGTGGGTAAAAACAGGTTCGGCCGACGAGCGCAAAGCTGAAGAAGGTATCAGTCATTTCATCGAACATCTTGTTTTCAAAGGAACGAAGAATTTCGGCGTCGGCGAAATCGCGCGCACCGTCGAGGCCTCGGGTGGTGAACTCAACGCGTGGACGAGCTTTGATCAGACCGTCTTTTACGTAAACATCTCGCGCGAGTTTACTGAGACAGCGCTCGACGTCATCTCTGACATGATGGGCTCGCCGCTGTTTGATGCCAAAGAAATCGATGCCGAACGCGAAGTCGTTTTGGAAGAAATCAAAAGAACAAATGATAGCCCATCGCGAAAGGGCAGTCGGCTTCTGTTTTCATCGTTCTATGAAAAACATCCGTACCGGCTGCCAGTTATCGGTCGACCCGAAGTTATTTCGGGTGTTTCGACCAAAGTGATTCGTCGCTACTTTCAAGAACGCTACTCGGCCAAAAACATGGTGCTCGTTGTAGGCGGAGATTTTGAAACGAAGGCAATGAAGAAACTCGTGACCGATCGCTTTTCGGCACTGCCGGGTTCGCGAGTTCGCGCGGTAAAGCGCGCCATTGAGCCTGCGCGTACGAAACCGCGAAAAAAAGTCCTCGTCGAAAATAGCGAAGTCCAAGAACTTCAGCTCTTTTTGGCTTGGCCCATGCCCAGCGCGAAACACAAAGACGTCGCTGCACTCGAAACCTTGTCTACGATTTTTGGACAAGGGGATGCGAGTCGTCTTGTGCGAAGCCTTCGCATTGATTCTGACTGCGTGACGTCGATCGGGGCTGGGGCGTTCGCGCCCAAAGACCGCGGCTTTATGTCTGTGTCAGCCCATCTGAATCCGGCCCGAATCAGCGAAGCCCTGCCTTTGATTAAAAAAGAGCTGGTCGATCTGCTTCGACGACCGATCGAAATTGAAGAAATTAATCGTGCGATAACCAATGTTGAAAGTGCTGAATTCTACGGTCTCGAAACGGCTGAAGGCTTAGCTCGAAAAACAGGTTCGCTGACGACACTTCTTGGTGATCCTTCAGAATTTAAAAAGTATCTCGAGCGAGTCCGAAGCTTCACAAGTGAGCAGGCGCGAGTCTTAACGAAGCAGTATTTCAATCCAGAAAAGGTGCAGATCGTCGCACTCGCGCCTAATTCAGTCGACGCCGAGGCTTTAACAAAACAGCTTCAGACGTTCGGCGATCAACTTCAAACTGAATGGACCGCCGCTCTCAAAACAAAGCCAGCGAAAAAATCGTTGCTTCAAAAGAAATCGAAGACTGGGACTGCGGCGAAGAAGACCGTCAAAATATCGACCTGGAAGCCCGTCGTTGATCTTGATATCAAGATCGAACGTCGCACCTTAAGTTCGGGTTTGCGCGTCATTGCGCGAAGAACGAAGTCGACTCCGGTTGTCAGCGCGCGGATCGGCTTCTTGGGTGGTTCGCGACTCGAATCCTCGGGTCAAGAAGGCCTCACCGAACTTTTGAGTCGCACGTGGATTGCTGGCACGAAAGAATTGAGTGAAATTGAACTTCTCGGCAAAATCGAGAATATGGCCGCGGGTATCGGCGCGTTTGGAGGCCGCCATACGGCCGGTGTCTCGGCGCAAATGTTGTCGATGACCGAAAAAGAAATTTGTCGACTCTTCATGGACACGACGTTTCAGCCCAAGATGACCGATGAGATCGTACTTCGCGAGAAGTCGATGATGGTCGAATCCCTTCGAACTCGCGCTGATCGCCCCGGGCAGATCGCGTCGAGGATGTACATGGAGACAATGTTCGCGACTCATCCTTACGCGCTTGACCCAATGGGGACAGATGCGTCTCTCGCAAATTTAAAGCGAGGTGCGGTCGAAGAGCTGCAGCGCCGTATGATCACGCCGAAAGATGGCGTCTTTGTTTTGACGGGGGATGCGAACCTCGATTTGTGGTGTGACGCGCTTGAAATTGCGACGGCGCCATTTGCGAAAAATCGCACGACATTTGGCAAGCAACCTTATCGTTGGAACGGAGCTAACGAAGTTCGCAAGTTCCACGAAATTAAGAAAGAGCAGACCCAAATTCTCATTGGCTGGGGTGGAATCACCCTTGATGATCCTCGCCGTTATGCCCTTCAAATTGCGCAGGCGGTACTGGCGGGGCAAGGTGGGCGACTTTTCATCGAGCTTCGCGATAAAAAATCACTCGCTTACAGCGTTGGTCCGATGTCGATGGAGGGCGTCGACGCAGGCTACTTTGGCGCTTCGATCGGCTGTGCTCCAGAGAAAGGTGAAACCGCAATCCGCATGCTTCGCGAAGAGTTTCAAAGGCTCGTCGATGTTTTAATTCCCGACGTCGAGATGGATCGGGCCGTAAGATATCTTATCGGCAGTCATGATCTCGGTTTGCAAAAAGCAGCGGCTGTGTCATCGACGATTTTGTTCAACGAAATTTACGGTCTGCCGGCCGAAGATGTCTTTAGCTACGCCGAAAAGCTTCGCTCGGTGACGGCGCCTGAGGTTCGCACTTTGATCGCTGATATTTTGTCGCGGCCACCAGTTCTCGTTGCTGCGGGCCCGAAGGCCCCTTGGACTTAGGTTGACCCGACCTCGACTGGCTCAGCATGAGACGCCGAGGTGAAAACCCGGTGAAACAGGCCGGGCTAACGTCGAGGTAGATCTCGCTTTTTCGAGAATGCGAGTAGAATATAAAGAGGGCATGGCGGAAAACGATAACGGTAGCGGATCAGATTCACTTCTCATATCGACGGGCGATTTTTTCAATGAAGCCGTCGAGAGTGCCTTTGTTGAAAGGCGATTTCAGACGTTTCCGTCGGCGCGTTCCTATCTCGTGAAACTTCTTGAGTACTATGTTCCCGCCGGCAATTTATTCGATGAAGTTGACGATCTGGGTCGGCGAAAAAGGTCGACGCTTGCCGAGACCTTTTTGAAGGCAATGAGCGAAGAATCGAATGTCCGAGCCGAGATGCTAAAGAAAATGGCGGACCGCGCTCTCTACATCACCGGTTTCTTCAGCGACTCGCTTCAACGGAAAATCGTTGATGTCGATTACTATGCTGAAATGGGTGTCAGCGCTTATGGACTTCTCGCCGAAAGCAGTCGCGAAGACTTGACCGCCAAAGTCTACCGCGAATACGCCGCCAAGTTTATTGCGTTCTCAGAGATTCTTGCGACGATTTCAGCTCAGGCGCGAATACAAGACGAGGCGAATATCATGCGTCTCTACGAGACCTATGCCAAGACCGGTTCGGATTTTGCCCGCGAGCGACTTCTTGAACGCGGCCTCATCGCAGTCCCTCTGTCCGATTTGAAAAAGCCGACAAAACAGTAGTCCGCATCTCTTCCCGGGTCTATGCTAGGTGTCATGTTCGACATCGGCCTCGGAGAAATGATTTTGCTCGCGGCGATCGCATTGATTGCGATTGGCCCGAAGCAGCTTCCAGAGGTCGCGCGAACTGTCGGTAAAGTTCTTAACGAGTTAAAGAAAGCAATGGGCGAAGTCACTTCGACCGTTGCAAACGCACGCGAAGAAACTGACAAAGCGATTCGCAAAGTCACAAGCGATCTCACGAACGACCTTGCCGACGTCACCGATAGCATCAATCAAAGCGTGAATGGGCAAAACGTGAACGGGCAAAGCGCTGACAACGTTCAGGTCGCGAGCAACGACGGTCAACTTCCTGCTGGGACGGTACCCAAAAGAGTCTACCCCTCAAATATCGTGGTTGATCCACCACCGCATCCGGGCAGCTGGATTGACGACTCAGCCTCTGAACCCGATTCGGCAGACCCGGCGGGGCCGTCAGCAGCGCAGCCCGCAGCGCAATCGGCGTCAAGCCCAGCGCCTGAGCCCGAAGTTATTCCGCGGCCTGTGAAGCCGTCAGCCGGAGACTCAACGTGACGGCGCTCGGTCCGCGACCTGGTGACGATTTTACTTTGGTCGATCACCTCACAGAATTGCGCGACCGATTGGTCAAAGCGGCATGGGCGATCGCGTTTACGACAGCATTTTGCCTCGCATTTTCAGAACAGCTTTTTACGATTGTGCGCCATCCAATTTCACATCATTTGCCTGGTGGCGGTCTCGTCTTCACAAATCCCATGGATAAGTTTCTTGCTCACATGAAGCTTTCCGTCGTTTGCGGAGTCATTCTTGCGTGTCCTATTTGGATCTACCAACTTTGGAGATTCGTTGCTCCAGGCCTTTACGCGCACGAAAAAAAGTATTCTGCAGCCTTTGTCACATCCGGCATCGGTTTGTTTTTGATGGGCTGCTCGTTTGCCTACTTTCTTGTTTTACCGATGGCGTTCGAGTTTCTGTTCAATTTTGGCGGAAGCGTCGATAAGCCGCTCATCACGATCACAGAGTACCTTTCATTTTTTGCGACAATGATTCTCGTCTTCGGAGCTTCGTTCGAGCTGCCGCTGGTTCTGGTAATTCTTGGTGTACTCGGTATTGTTTCGAGCAAGACGTTGCGAGAAAAACGTCGTTACGCGATTGTCGGCATGGCCACGATAGCGGCTGTCATTACCCCGCCCGATATTCTGAGTATGATGATGCTTCTCGTTCCGCTTACAATTCTGTATGAGATTTCAATTCTCGTTGTGCAGGTCGTCGAGCGCCAGCGCCGGACTGCGAGCGGCCTTCCCACTCAACAACCCTAAATAATGCGACGCACGAGCCTTTGGGCCTTGAATCTCGCTTTTAAGCTCGACTAGGATCGAATTGGTCTGGCAACCGATTGTCGGAAGCGGCTAAACGGTCTTAGTTCACTGGATATTTGAGGAGTCATCGTCATGGCGGATGTTCTCGTAGTTACGAGCAAAGTTAAGAAGCTGATCAAAGAAAAAGGCGACTGCAACACATCGAGCGAGACGGTCGATGTATTGTCGAAAGCAATCGAGCGTCTTTGCCAAAAAGGTATCGAGAGCGCGAAAGCCGATGGTCGTAAGACTGTCATGGCTCGCGATATCGTTATCGACCACCTGTAGTGGAAATTTGAAGGCGACCGATTTGGTTGATTCGATCGGCTTTGTCCGGTCGAGTGTTTTTACGCGTCTGTTTAAGTTCAAGCGTCGAAGGCCCGATGCTTTCTCGCTGAAGCTTTGTTTGTACCAATGCAATTTTATCTGGAGATTTTCGATGGATCGATTTCTTCAACTTAGCGCGGTCGCTGTTTCGACTTTTCTATGTGTGCTGCTTTCATCGCAAGCTTTAGCGGACGGGCGAATCGGGCCCGGTGCAGTCATCCCCCTTGATATTACCAAAGCTGCAAACACTGAAGTCGTTAAAGAGATTATCACCAGTTGTCTGTACGAAGAGGCGATGAACGGGATGTTCCCCGAATTGTCGAATATTGAAAGTGCTGCGACCACGACGAAAACGGTATTTGATCGAACTTCGAGCTTCGACAAACGCTCGAGGTCGGGTTCGAAAACGATAGTCACAAAATCTTGGCAACCAGATTTCACAACTGAATTAGAATTCGATGAAATCCTCGACGACGGCTCGACTGAATCGCGCAATCTGACGCTCGATTTTGAGAGTTACTACGGAGAGTTGTCAGCGCGCGTTGACACCGACTTCAAAGACCTCGATCTCTCGGACAACCTCGTTATTCCATTTGCACTAGCACAGCTTCAAGTCGTTTCGGAGGGCGGCCGCACGTGTGGGCTTAACAACTGGGGCCGTGAGCGGTGTGTAGAAACTCCCGAAATTGTGACGGCGGTGAACCTTTTAATTCCCGCCGATTTCGTTTCAGGCGCCAACTGGAAGAATACATCGACCGACGTCGAAACAAGAAAACGCTTTGATTACTTTCGATACGCCGAATGTATTTTGTGGAAATGGCAAAATTAAAATCCTGAAGTTGCATTCAAGAGTACAGCCGCCGCCGGTATCGAAATTTGCTAGTCTCCGGCTTCAGCGATTTGAGTTTGAAAGACAGACCAGTCGATGACAGCGACACCGAGGTCAGCAGCCTTTTGAACTTTCGAACCTGCGTCTTCGCCGGCGAGAAGGAAGTCGGTCTTCTTACTAACGCTACTTAAAACGAAACCGCCGTTGGCTTCGATGAGATCTTTGACCTCGTCGCGACCCATCGGAAGCGTGCCGGTGATGACATATTTTTTGCCGCCGAGACTGCCTGAGGTGGCTTTCTTTTTTGACTCTTCAATGATGACACCAAGTTCCTGAAGTCGCGCGAATTCGGCCTTTACATCGCCGCGCTCAAGCGCCTGCGAAATCGACACGGCCATTGTTGCGCCGACATCTGGCACCGCAATTAGGCGGTCTTCTGTCGCGCCCAGAAATTCATCGGGACTGCCGAAGTAGCTGGCCAATGCTTTCGCCGTAGTTTCTCCGACGTGCCGAATTCCCAAGGCAAAAATGACTCGAGCAAGCGTCGATTGTTTTGAAGCTTCGATGCTTGCGACGAGGTTCTGTGCCGACTTTTCGCCTTGCCGCTCTAGACTTAAGATTTTCTCGGTTGTGAGGGTATAGAGGTCTGACGGTCGCTTCAAAAATCCCGCATCGACGAAAGTGTCGATCAGCTTGTCTCCCAGCCCTTCGATATTCATCGCACGACGTGCGACAAAATGCTTGAGCGAGCCCTTAAGAACCGCGGGGCACGTTAGATTTACGCAGCGAAGAACGGCCTCATCATCTGGCTTTTCGGAAGGGGCGCCGCAGACGGGACAGAAGGGAGGAATTAGAAAAGGCTTTGAACTCTTTAACCTTTTGGCCTCGACGACGCGGACAATTTCAGGGATCACGTCGCCGGCGCGCTGGATGACAACGGTATCTCCAACGCGAACATCTTTGCGGTCGATCTCGGCTTGGTTGTGCAGGGTTGCGTTGGTAATGGTGACACCACCAACCTTGACGGGCCTCATGACCCCGACCGGCGTCAAAGCGCCGGTTCGCCCAACCTGAATTTCGATTCTTTCAAGAACTGTTTCCGCCTGCTCGGGCGGAAACTTCGCAGCAGTCGCCCAGCGCGGACTACGCGCAACAAACCCGAGATCCTCTTGAAGTCGAAAATCATTCACCTTGATCACGACACCGTCGATGTCAAAGGGCAGCTTAGCGCGAACTTTCTGTATGAACGCGTAGTACTGCTTCGCCTCTTCTGCACCCCTCGATACGCGAGCCAGGCCAAGCCGATGGAGAGGTCCTTTGTCGGCCCGGCTAAGCTGCCGAGTTAAACGATCTTCGAATTGAGCAAACGTTTCGTTTGCAGGAGCAACTCCGACAATCGGAAGACCGAGGTCCTTTGCTTTGCCTTCAAACTCATCCTGCGATTTGAACTTAATCCCTTCGATAGCTCCTGGCGCATAGACGAAGAGACGCAGTGGGCGACTGGCCGCAATTTTTGGATCAAGCTGCCGAATTGTTCCTGCGGCCGCGTTGCGAGGATTCGCGAACGGCATTTCTCCGGCCTCTTGTTGTGATTCATTGATCGCTTGAAAATCCGCTTTCAACATAACAATTTCGCCGCGCACCTCGTATAGCCTCGGAATACCGGTCTCGTTGACATCGCGCAAAAGCAAAGGCACTGAGGGAATCGTGCGAACATTCGAAGTGACTTCCTCGCCGACTGTTCCATCACCGCGGGTAATCGCCTTTTCGAGGCGACCGTTCTCGTAAACAAGCTCGATGGCTAAACCGTCGAACTTCGGTTCACAAAAAAATTCGAACACCTCTGGAGCCTGATTATTGAGTTCTTTTCTCGCTCGTTCTTCGAAGGCATCAATATCTTCAACCGAATAACTATTTTGAAGCGAAAGCATCGGTTGACGGTGTGCTATTTTCGAAAACTCTTCTAGCGTAGCACCGCCGACGCGTTGAGATGGCGAGTCGTCACTTATCAAGTCTGGAAATTGTTGTTCTGTTGCAAGCAGCTCGCTGAACAATAAATCGTAGTCTCGGTCCGAAATTTCGGGGCGGTCGAGAACATGATAGCGATAGTCGTGATGGCGGATGAGGGCTCGCAGTTTTTCGATCTTCTCAAGTGGAGTATCTGCTTCCGAACGCTTCGCCATGCGACTGATACTCGCATCGGAAATTTCAATTGCCAAGTGACCTGTTGCGTTCCGCAAAGGCCAAATTTCTTTGTTTATCTGTTGGTTTCCATTGGCTTGCGTGGACATTCTTCACTTCGTCCGGTACACCAGGCACTATGAAATCAAAGGCCATCAAGTCTCTAGATCTCGATGCGGTTCGCAAAGTTGCCATGTTGTCTCGGCTTGAGCTGACGGAATCGGAAGTTACCGAGTACGCAGGCCAGCTTGCAGCAGTGCTTGAAAACTTCGAACAGCTGCAGGCGGTCGACACCACGGGCATCGAACCGCTGATTACGCCGACCGACCTTTCTGTTCGATTGCGCGAAGATATTGCCGTAAAAACTTCTGACATCGAATCTTTTCTCGTTAATGCGCCGGCGCGATCGGGCAATCTTTTTAAAGTTCCACCGGTTGTTTAAAGCATCTATCAGCGACCCCACGACTGAAAACTCATCCTACGAAAAGGATAGCGATTTATGACAGATCTCAATCA
>JALHOI010000025.1:0-531 GCA_022843085.1 Pseudobdellovibrionaceae bacterium | reverse complement strand
GCGACGCTGTTCGAGCAAAAAAAGTTTCCGCTCTGGAAGTGATGAGACATTTTGTTTCTCGAATTGAGTTACTTGATCCGAAGATCAACGCTTTTATTTCGGTTAACGAAAAAGCCGAAGAGACTGCAAAAGCGATTGACGCGAAAATTGCTCGTGGCGAAGACGCGGGTCCGCTAGCGGGAGTGCCGATTGCGATCAAAGATCTGCTTTGCACAAAAGGACTAAAAACCACAGCGTCATCGAAGATGCTAGCCAACTTCATCCCGCCTTACTCGGCCACAGTTGTCAGTCGACTTGAATTGGCCGGTGCGATTAATATCGGCAAGACCAGTCTTGACGAATTTGCGATGGGTTCATCCAACGAAAATTCAGCGACAGGGCCTGTTCGCAACCCTTGGAACCTCGAATATGTCCCCGGCGGTTCAAGCGGCGGCTCAGCTGCGGCGCTTGCAGCACGAATGGCGCCAGGTGCGATCGGCACCGACACCGGAGGTTCGATTCGCCAACCTGCAAGCTTTAGATCGGAAGAGC
>JALHOI010000024.1:14415-14751 GCA_022843085.1 Pseudobdellovibrionaceae bacterium | reverse complement strand
TCCGCAGCGACCGACTGTTCTTCTTTTGAAGCAATCACCGAATTCTCATCCTGAAGAATAAGATCCTCTGGTTTACAATTCAGGCAATCTGCCAAAGATAGAAGGTTCTCATTTTTAATTGTTTTAACTTTTCCATTTAGCCAACGACTTAGGGTTTTCCGATCGACACCAATGTATTCAGCAACCCACCAGTTTTTGAGCTCGAGTTCGCCCAGGCGGTTTTCCAGAAAGGTCAGGTTTAAAAGGTGGGTATCGTTTGCGGCCACTTCGAATAGAATAACCCAAGGAGAAGTCGCGAGTAAACGACTCGATGTCCCGTCATGTCTCTTACATTCT
>JALHOI010000024.1:6362-14405 GCA_022843085.1 Pseudobdellovibrionaceae bacterium | reverse complement strand
AGTTTCGATACGAACGGGACAAATGAATGGGAGACACTATGGCAGAATACCGACACGAATCTTTTTGGCCAAAGTTCAAAGAATTTGCGGAAGCAGGAAAATATAAAGAAATCGAAGAAGAAATCTTCGCGCGAGAAGACAAAAAAGAGCAGATCGCACTTCTGCGGTTTACGGTGCGCGGACTGATGTTTCGAGATTGGGCAAACAAAAGTCTTCAACCCATTATTCGATTGGGCGACCTCGCGATTGAAACAGCTCTACAGATTAGCGAAACAGATGAAGCTAATATTATCTGTTATAACATGTCCGCAAATCTCGCAGGTTGCTGGAATGATGGCTTTCAGCGAAGTCCTGAGCATTTTATAAAAGGACTCCAATACGCCGAGCGTGCGCTCGAGTTTAGACGTCAGCTCAACAAAGGCCCTATCCCATTTTCAATGGCCTACTGGGCGAAAGGCGCTCATTTATTCTTTCTAAACGATTATAAATCCGCCGAAGAAAACTTCAATCTGAGCCTCAAATCGGCTATCGAAGCAGCGGGAACAGCCAATCAGTCAACCAACATAACGAAGGAGGCTCCCTTTTACGTCCTGATCGCCTACGGGTATCTTGCGCTTGCCCAGATAGCGGCCAGCAGACCCGAGGGCAAAAAAATCTTCGATCAAGTGATCACAAGCTTGGAAGAAATGAAGAGTGTATCGGAGGACGCAAAAGCAGATGCTGAAATCGGTTTAGATCAGCTTCGCTATGTTCACTCGCAGCTTAAGCAAACGAGCGTTTGATAATACTTTTTACGACTTCATATCCCCAATCTCGACCGACCCGTGACCTCTACCCTTTTCGCTAAGGTATCGGACGACTTCCCTAGATGTGCACCCGTGCCGCCATCGGCCCTGAATCGATTGAACCGCTGAATGTTCGCTAGGATCTTCAGCGAACTTACCATCCTACAAACAAAACCCATTGGTATCCGTGCCAAGCCGTTCTATGACGCCGAAGTGTTTAAGTGGTAAGACGGCCCTCATGAAACAACTCGTAAGAAAAACAAGGCGTCTCGTCATCCGCCCTCTCGAAATCAAAGACTACGAAGCTTGGAAGAAGGCCAACCTCGGCATGAGCAAGCCACAAAATACTTGGGACTTAGGCCCTCGTTCGCCGCATGAACTGAAACGGTCTGACTTCAAACGGATTCTCGGCGCACAAGCGGAAAAACGGAAGCGAGACTTTTTTTACGATTTGGCCGTATTCAACAAAAGCGGTGAGCTCATCGGCGGCGTTTCATTGATGGAAGTTTCAAGAGCAATTTCTCAAACTTGCTTTCTTGGATACAGAATTTTCAACGGCCATTGGGGTCAAGGATACGCGAAGGAAGCCGTCAAGGCGATCATCGATATTGGGTTTTGCGATTTGAAACTGCATCGAATCGAGGCCGGAATCGAGCCGAACAACACGCGATCATTGAGGCTCGCAAAGTCTCTAAAAATGCGCCGTGAGGGAGTCAAAAAGCGAGCTTTGTTTCTTCGCGATACGTGGATTGATCTCGTCATTTACACGCTGACGTGTGAAGACGTTGGACGTAAGTTCAACACGAAAGGTCTAGTTTCAAAAAGAAGGATGTAAGGCCGAAGACCGAATCATTCTAGACCCACAAAGCCACGGCCAATCAGCGCAACATACGAAAGATAGATTTCGAGGTTATTTATTATCCTCGGAAAATCGTGCACTCAGACGTCGAACTCGGGAACACGTTTTCGCACTCATGTCGTGTTTGCTCGAGCTCGCGTCTGCGCTCAAGCCCGCACGATACTCCGACAAATTTCCTGCAATTTGTTCATCTCTTCTGAAAAACGAGATTTATTTTTTCTCTTTCCTATCTCGCCAAATTCATCTACGCGGCCTATGAGAAGCCTCAAGTAAAGCGAGCTTCGGTCCCAGCGCCAATTGATGTTTTTTATCTCGAAACTGAGTTGTCGTTCGCTTCAGATAGGTTTCCCCTTACTCAGTCTCGTGATTGACAATGCATCGAGGTTGGATCAGTAGACGCCTGGGCAATTTGCACCAAACCAACAACGCCAGTACGGCCAGTACAGCCAAGACAAAGGGATCCAATTGAAACTCCTGCCAAACCAATTTCTAATTTTATGTTTGTTTTCGATTTTTATCAGCACAACTGCTTTTACAAGTGAAGCCGAGTCCGACAAATCCACCGGCGTATCGCAGCCGGCAGCTACCACGGGGCTAACCGCGCCAGCGTTAAATGGAACAAATTGGATCAATCTAACCAACAATGACTTCGTACAGACGTTCAATGTGCTGCCTGGCTCGAACGCCGTCATCAACGGGAACCTCTTGTTGTCGTTCAGCTACGGTGGCACGTTCCCCTCGAGCGTCAACGGCTTCCCTGTGACGAAAGTGATCACGCTGTGCAGCTCGATCGCAGGCTGTGTCAACGTCACTCCAGCCTTCGGGCAATCAGGAAGCAACATTCCGATCCCCAACTGGGGCGGGACGTCCGCCCACGCCACGTTCAAACTCACCACTCGACTGAACACGAGCTCTCGTTCTCGCCAGCCGATACCCGGCATCACAGCGAGCATGCAAATCCTTCAGGTGCCTTACGGCGATGGAGCACCGGCTCTCGGCACCTCGACCGCCAGCGTGACCAGCTCTGGCGCGACCTTCGATTCCGCAGTGTTCGCCAACCGTTACGTGACATCAGCTTACTTTCGGTACGGTACGACCAACACGTCTTCGTGCAGTTCACTGCCGGCGGTCACTCCGAGCATTAATCTCATACCGCCCTTCGCCTACAATTTTCCGATCAGCGCCGCGGTTGCGCCACTCGCATCGGGTGTTCGGTACTACTTCTGCGCAGTCGCGTCGAATACGTTTGGCACGACGTTCGGGACCGTACGCAACTTTGTCGTTCCTGTACCGAACTATTCGGCCCTTTTCGAATTTGGACAGGCCAACTTTCCGCAAGAATTCCCTGCGGGCGATGGAGCGGTGAACCAGTTGTCCGCGCCGTACGTTTTTCGTTACTACCCGTCGACTCAGAACTACCTGGGCATCTGCACCCAAACGGGCGCTGGAGCATGCCCACCACAAAGCAATGGCGCACCGGTTCCCACAAATGGGCGCTCGGTCTACGTCTTAGGCCCTTTCGGTGTGGCATTAGGCGCCCCGTCTTTAGGGGCACCGATCTACGTCGGTGAGGTCGAGAACTTCGGAAACTTCCGACGCCCGACATCCGCGAAGTAGTCGGGATCAAGTTAGAAATCAGAAAGTGCATGCGATAGATTTTATGACAGACGCTTGGGATTCTTAAGGAATGGAGCCTAGTTTCCCGGCGTATTTGGTCGGGCTTCGCATTGTCGACACCGAAGGCGCCAGCACCTCGAAGGGGCAGCGCTCTCGCTATTTCGAAAGCTCGATGGCTGTCATCACGTAATAGGGCTTATCATCCGCTTGAAGTCGAATCGCCGACCAATTAAACATTGTGCCTTCAAGTTTAAACTGGCGCTGAGGACGATTCGCTTCGCGCAGGTTAAATTCCTCGAGAGGAAGAACAAGCTTCGCCGGTGCTCCAGAAAGTTTGGCGAGCGCGACCTTCTCAATGAATGCTTTCTTGTTTGTCTGTGGATCAGCTTCACATGAAATTTCAAACCCGAGCCGCGTTACAATCAGCGTATCGAATGATCGACACTTGATTCGGCTTCGACGCTGCCAGGTTCCGGTCGCACGTTCCATCTGAAAAATGACCGGTTGATCTCCGTCGCCGCGTGTATCTTGCGCAATCAACACAAGTGTCTCTTTTGACAAGACGAGTCCCAAAACCTCTTCATTTACAATCTCAATCGGACGAGGAAACGAGCTGATCGATCGAGTTTTAACGTTCAGCTCGCGTAAATCGCGAAGTCCGGCTTCGGACGGTTTTTGATTCGCGGAGGCTGGCGGCACTTGTGCCGGTGGCGTCACTTGCAGAATCATGGTGTCGTCAACGATATTCGACGCCACGTGAATCGCAGGTGCTATCAAAGGCTTGGTCGCCTTCGCCCCAACTGAGAAACTAAACATCAGACTGAGCGTCACAAGAAATTTCAAGACTAAGAACTTCATCTTGCGACTCCATTTTTTCTAATACCGGCATCAGACGATCTCTCAGAGTATACTTCGCAATCCGGCCAGACACTATCAACTCCGCCTGCCGATTTCCCGCAATAGCCCGCGGCAACAGCGCGATCTTTGAAAGACGTAAGATTCATGCTTCGCATTTCGCTGAGGCCCGCAAATCGATGATTTGATTTCTTGATCGAGAGAATAACTGCATCCAAGTTTTCAGCTGTGAACCGCTGAATATCATGCATCAGAACAACGCCCCCGCCGTGCGAGCAAATCTGTCTCAAAATCGACTCTGGCAAAGCTTTTCGTTTGATTTTACTCCAGTCCCACGAGTCGATGTCCCAGTGCACCGGCTCGTAATTGTTCTCACGAATATGTTGCATCACAAAATCCGCTTGCGCCTGATGAGCCGGGTTTCGATCCATGAACCAACCGCTGCCATACGGAAAACGGTACGGAATCGGTGGAGGAATTTTAAGAGCTTTTGCAACAACACTATTTTTTTGGATATCACGGACCGCTTCAGCCGGCGCTACTTCTCGCGGATCTGCGAATTTTCCGTGTTTGTACGAATGGGTTCCCACTGTGTGCCCTTCGCGCCGCATGCGCTCGACAATCGCAATCATTTTGCTCTCATCGTCGTGTGGTGAATAGGGAGTCCGACCTGCCGCCAACTTCGGAAAGCGCGAGGTCGTAACGAAGAACGTCGCTTTAATGCCATGTTTCTTCAAAATATCCATAATGATCTCGGTCTCGGGAATTCGTGGCCCGTCATCGAACGTCAGGTGCACGGGATAAGAAGCGTTGTTCGCGCACTTCAAAGTACGATCGACAACTTGTCCCTCGCCCTGAGCGTGCGAAAGCGAGATGAAAAACGCGGCCGCGATTCTAATCACCATATTGAGATTCTAGTTTGCGCTTTAAACCAGCGGCGAAAAATTATGCCGTCGCCAGCCCTCAGTCGAGTCTGGCCGCTGAAGTTCCATTTAGCCATAAAGATGGCCGTCAACGGCAAGGACCGACTTAAGCTGACTGTCGGTGGTCAAAGAGCGATGGAGATTTTCGATCGAGTCGATCGAAAAATCGAGCGACAACGCTTTCTCTAGCTGGCTGCGGGCAATATCAATTTCTGGTTCGTCGGCTCGCAAATCAGGCTCACTCATTTTCGCAGCGAGCCGCATGAGAACAATATCACCCCCACCGGAAAACTTAAGAAGGTCTTGCCAATACGGATAGTGAACGACCAGGGTCAGAAGTTCATCAAGCGATCGCGCCACAACGCCAGCAGAGCCCTCGGACGCAAACAAGAATAGCGGCTCATCACTCTTCACCTGAAACCCTAGGTCAAAACTCGAGATCTCGGTCGAAAGTTCAACGCTGAGGTCGAATTTCTCACTCAACAGCTTGCAAACGCTTTTCATTTCGAAGAGCTGATTTGGTGTCATGAAAATCCCCGCTTCAAGTCATCGATTTTGTGACCCTAAGTCTGTCTCGAACTTATTATCCCGCCAACATCGTCTTCGCAAAAACTTCCGCACCATGCCGAACTGCTGAACCACGTGCCCACTCAAAGGACTTCTGATAGATTTCAAGCCGCAAGTTGATTTGGAGGATAGTGATGAATCACATTCATATCGGAGCCAAAGATCTTCGACGTTCCGTTCAGTTCTACAGCGATTACTTTGGCTTCAAAAAAAAGTTTGATCACGAGCCAGGAATCTTTCTCGAAGATGAACGAAGATTCTTGCTTGCGATTGATCCGGTTAATGTCGTCCCCGAATTTCCGGAATGGTTTCACATCGGGTTTTGCTATCCTGACGAAAATGAAGTTTTAAAGCTTTACAAGTCGATGTGTGAAAACGGTGTTCGACTCGCTCGTGATTTGATGCACGAAAAGGGCAACTTCGCTTCGTTTTTTGTTTTTGATCCTGACGGCTACAAGATCGAAGTGAGCTGGCACAATGAGTGACTTGCCTTCTCACGCTTTCTATCAGCGAACGGAATGCAAATGAAGCCCATCACGCTGCAGCCAATCGGAATCGTTCGTTCCTCTCGCGTCGAAGTCCGAGACGACAATTGGGACAATGAAACTTGTTTTGTCGAGCTCGACCCACAGAATTTTTCAGCGGATACAACGGCCGGTCTTTCAGATTTTTCGCACTTAGAAATCTTGTTTTACATGGATAGGGTTGATCCGGCCAAAATCGAAAATTCATCTCGACACCCCTTAAACAATAATTCTGGACATCAAACCTTGGGTGAATGAGTTTGGTCCACGGCGTAATGCGACACAGCCACAATGGATCTCCGAACTGATGGTGGGATATTGGAGCCTAGACTAAATCTGCTGGAGCAACCGAGCCGTAACGAAAGTGCGATTTTTCGTAAGCATTCGAGTCGAACTTCAACCATAGAACGACTCAGATAAGCCAGTTGGAATTTTGCGAGTCTAAACGTCAACTTCGGCCAAATCTTGTTCGTAACCGCTATTCATTCAGTGTTCAACGCACAGAGTTCGCGACGGCGAACGGATTCGCGTCTTGGTTGAAAACTCAACTTGAAACCAAAACTGGCGCAAACTATCACCATTGTATTGTGCGCAAGCCCAACAGAGTGCACCAAAAAAGGTCGTCGAGAGAGTCGAGTAACTGGGATAAATTGCTTACATTGAACAGTCTTTTTCAATTTAGAAAGAGCGGAAAATAAGGTGAAACGAATGAAACTAATCTGTACGCTGGCCTATGTTTTTTCCACATCGATCGCATCAGCATCAATCAAATCAGCCGAAATGGTTTTTCTATTCAATAGTAAAAACATTTATGACTGCATCGCCATCTCAAACTCTGCCCGAGTTGCAGATTTCAGATCACAAGGGTGGCTGACATCGATCGCCGGAATTTGTGTGCCAGAGCCGGATCAATTTCGAATGTGCGGCATGGGTGGCGCACGCTTAAACAATCCAAAAATTCCTCATGAAAGATTTGTGACCAACAACACGTGCGAGACTGAAGAACTAGAAATGATGGGTTGGGTTCAGGAGCGATAACTTTCAATAGGAATTTCACAGCGGGTACGCCCGCTTCTAAAAGATCAAAACTAGAAACTTTTTTTGCTTTTAAGCCCAAGCGCAAAGCCCAAAACCTCGTCGACAGAATCTGCGAATTTAATCGTCAACTTAGATCGAACCTCGTCGGTTACTTCGATTAAGTCCGCTTCGTTCTGCCTTGGCAGAATGATTGTTTTCATTCCCGCGCGGTGAGCGGCGATAACTTTTTCTTTCACCGCTCCAACTCGAAGCACGGCTCCTCTCAAAGAAATTTCTCCGGTCATCGTCAAATCAGAAGGCACGGTTTGCTTTGAAAACCACGAAAACAGAGCCGTCAATATCGTTACTCCCGCGGAAGGACCATCCTTTCGAATTGCGCCGTACGGAATATGCACGTGGACATCTTTATCGTTTAAGTCGACTTCAATTCTAAAACGTTTTGCTTCAGCGCGAGCAAAGCTAAGTGCAATCTCCGCAGACTCTTTCATCACGTCACCCATTTGGCCTGTCATTATAATGCGACCTTTGCCTGGCATAACACTGATCTCAATGAAAACGATGTCACCCCCGACAGCTGTCCAAACTAGCCCGGTCGCAACTCCGGGGCGAACGATCAATTGTCGGCTCTCGGGATAATAGAGTCGCGGACCAAGTACATCGCGAACAACCTTTTCGTCGATCAAAACAATGCGTGCTTTCCCCTTTGCACTCAAGTAGGCAGCATGCCGATAGATTCGATTCAGCACGTGTTCGAGATAGTGAACCCCGGATTCATGGGTATATTCTTTGGTCAGGTGCGGTAGAATGTGACGATTAAGAATGACCTGACGAGGCTGAAGGCCTTGTTTTTCTTCAACCTGTCGAATCAGATGCCG
>JALHOI010000024.1:0-6352 GCA_022843085.1 Pseudobdellovibrionaceae bacterium | reverse complement strand
CACTTTCTCATCAGGCGTGTAGGCGTTGAGTTCGAAAATTTCAAGCCGCTCTTGAAGTATCGCAGGTACGCCGTCAATGGTGTGCGCGGATACAATAAATAAGACGTCAGATAGATCAAAAGGTATACCGAGGTAATTGTCTCTAAACTGCACGCTCTTCTCTGGATCGAAAAGTTCAAAAAGAATGTTGATCTGGTCCGTAAACCACCTGGCACCAGAACGATCCCGACACTTTATCAAGATGACAGGATTACTGGTTTTAGCTCGATGTAGTGCTCCGATAATTTTTCCGGGAGCCGACGATGGCCCGCCTCGTTCTTTTCCTCGAAAAGCTTCTTCGCTTTCAAGTTCGCCTAAATTAAATTCAACGTACTCGCGACCTAAACCATGCGCCAGTGCCCTGGCCAAATTTGATTTACCAACACCCGGCGGGCCGACGAAACAAAAGGCAATTTCCTTTAATGAATTCTTGAGTGCCCCGACAACCACGTACTCGACAAGTTGTGCTTTTAGTTTGAGCCTTCCCAAATGAATGTGTCCCAGTCGCTTAAAAACACGATCACAATCTACGACGTCTTTCGACTTGTGCTTCCATGGAAATTCACTGGCCCATTCAAGATAATTGTTAAGACTTTGAACGTTTGGCGATTCAGGCGACGTCGTCAACAGTCGTTTCAGTTCGTCTCTCTGTGAAGCCAACAGGTTTGCGGGCAACTGACACTCTAATTTCTTATCCAAATTTTTAACGAATACCGATGTCATACAATCGAACACCGACTGCAATTAGCTATCCATCGCCGATATCTCTTCGAAGCTAGGGCCTGAAAGCGATAGTTTTCTTCTTCAACATGTTTCTGAGATGGGGCAACTTGCGTCTTCGGCTTTCGTCAATTCGTTTAGACGCTCATCCATCTTGGGCAACTTTTTGCAGACTTACCTCTGGCGGCCAAAACGAAATCGCAATGCATCCCGCAACGAACGGAACTTGATATATGAAGCTCTATGTCGCGCGGCGCGAAAAAATGCTCTTCAGCGCAGACGTCGGTATCCACTCTGCCAGAATGGATGTCTGATGGCTCTTAACCGCACTCTTGGTTTACCAATGCTGACTTTTTACGGAACGGGTATGATTCTCGGTGCAGGAATCTATTCCGTCATTGGACAGGCCGCTGGTATCGCTGGCGACAGTCTTTGGCAGGGATTTCTCGTCGCCGGAATGGCCGCACTGCTAACGGCTTTGTCCTATGCTGAACTTGCAACGATGTACCCAGCCGCTGGCGCTGAATATACGTATTTACGAAATGCATTTACAAGCCAGCGCTGGTTTGCCGCTACGATCGGAATCATCGTCATTTTCGCTGCTTGCGCATCAGCAGCCACAGTCGCACTTGCATTTACCAGCTATCTTCAGCACTTCATCTCTCTACCGCGATTTGCCGTCGCCAGTACCCTTTTGATCGTATTCACTTTGATCAATATCATTGGCATTCAGTTTTCAAGTTGGACAAACGCTGTTTTTACGGTGATTGAAGTATCAGGTCTGGCGCTTTTCATCTGGCTCGGCTGGAGCCAACCTGAATTTGGAACTGCTCTATTGGCTTCTCCAACCTTCGCGACCGTTTCGAGCGCCGCTTTAATCATTTTCGCATTCTTAGGATTCGAAAATATTGTGAGCCTCGCCGAGGAAACAAAAGAGCCCGAAAAGACTATTCCCCGCGCAATACTTCTGAGCCTTTTTATATCTACGCTACTCTATATTCTGGTTAGTCTCGCGGCGGTCGCGCTGATGCCACCAGCACAGCTCGCCCAAACTGAATCTGCACTTCTTGATGCTTCGCTAAAGACCTCTCGAAGCCTTGGTGGAATTTTGGGAGGTATCGCCCTATTCTCGACGGCCAATACGGTGTTGATTGGCCTGGTGACCGCAAGTCGCATCATTTATGGAGTCTCAAAAGATAAGTCGTTGCCGACGATTTTATCAAAAACTTTGAAACGACAAAAAACGCCGTGGATAGCAGCGCTTGTCGCGATGTCCGTAGCACTGCTGCTCTTGCCGTTCGAAAAAGTCGAAACTCTGGCAGGTATTGCCTCTTTCACAACACTCATCGTTTTCGTAGCCATCAATGCGGGCCTCATCCGGCTGCGCCTGATGGAACCCGACAAAAATCGTCCGTTTCACGTTCCGTTTGCAATCAAGGGGGTTCCGATTCTACCAGTGCTCGGAATCGTTGTTTGCTCGATATTTCTTTTCCAGTTCGATCAGATCATTTATCTGACAGGTGTTTTGGCCTTTGCTTTTTCCGCAGGAATCTATTTTCTGAATAGATACTTCGCCGAACGAAAAAACGTTTAGTCGTCATTGTCGTTTTCATGCACTCGAGGTTGTGATGACGTAGCTTTGTCAAATTCTGAGTGACGAATTTGTCCGCCAAGGTTTGCGGTGAATGCGAGACTTACGATTGCGATGACTCCGACAAAAATCACGCAAAAATTGATTGTCCGACTCTGTTTAGTTTCTCCCGGAAAAAACAAAGCCAGAAAAGCAATCGCGCCTGTTGCTAACGAAAGAACAAGTGAATACATAGCGGCATCCTCATGAGATTCAATTACGGACTCACCGATGCCAGGCATATTCTCAATGAGGTGCTCGGCCGGTTCTCCGGTCAAATAGACCGGGACTGCAACTGCAGCCAGCACGCACAAAACTATCAGCGAAAAGCGCTGGGTCGGTACATTTTTTTTCGCAAGACCAAATACCAAGAACGCGACGGCAATCGGAATCCCAACGATCGGCAGATGATTCAGCAGCAAATGTATATAGGCTAGATTCATAAACATCCTTCGAGCTCGGTGGTTCGGTTACGGCCAACGACGATGCATTTCACGGTCCAACTCACGGTCAAGTGAGCGGGTATCATTCGGGACAAATGACGAATGAGACGGGACAAATACGCCCATTGGAACATGCCGCCAGCTTCCCTGCGCAGCGGGCCGCGGCATAAAAACTAAAAATATAGAAACTGAAAATATAGAAACTGTAATAATTAACCTTCACCCGATCCGATAACTAATCCTTCGACGAGTGTGTGAAATGCCTGATGCTAAAAGGGACCTTCTTCGACTCCGATTTCTGGGTGCCGCCGGTACCGTTACGGGATCGAAATATCTTCTATCGAACGAAAAACAAAAGCTGTTGGTCGATTGCGGAATCTTCCAAGGTTTAAAAGAGCTTCGGCTCAAAAACTGGGACAGATTTCCGATCGATCCGAAAACGATAGACGCGATCGTTCTGACACATGCTCATCTCGATCACTCCGGATACATTCCGAGACTCATCAACGAAGGTTTCATCGGAAAAATTTTCTGTACGCACGCGACCCTCGCACTTTGCAGAATACTGCTGATCGACGCCGGCCATCTTCAAGAAGAAGAGGCAGAGTGGCTGAATCGAAAGAAGTTTTCGAAACACTCTCCGGCGCTCCCGCTGTTTTCGGAAATGGATGCCGAGGCCGCACTCAAGCAATTTGTACCCAAATCGTTCAACGATTTGTTCGAAGTCGTTCCCGGGATTCGCGCGACGTTTGGTTACGCCGGACATATTTTAGGAGCCGCGACGGTTACGATTGAAACTGCGTCAACTAAAATTGCGTTTTCAGGAGACGTCGGGCGACCGAACGATGCTATACTTCGTGCACCAGAAAAGCTGACTAAAGTTGACTATCTCGTGGTCGAATCCACATATGGTGATCGAAGACACGAGCCCGTGGATCCGGTCGAGGATTTGGAAATCGTAATAAATGAAGCATTGACCAAAAAAGGGGTGATCATCATCCCGTCTTTCGCTGTCGGGAGGGCGCAATCTTTGATGCACGACCTGTCGACTTTAAGAAAGTCTGGTCGGATTCCGAATGTTCCGATGTATCTAAATAGCCCGATGGCAACTAGCGCCACTGAACTCTTCTACGAATTCAAAGAGCTGCACAAGCTGACTGATCTCGAATGCAAAGAGATGTTCGATGCCGTTAACTACGTAAAGACTGTCGAAGACTCGAAAGCGCTCAACGAAAAAAAAGGACCGATGATTATCCTTTCCGCGAGTGGCATGGCGACCGGCGGACGAGTTGTTCATCACCTCAAAGCGTTCATTGGCGATCCGTCGACGACCGTTGTGCTTGCGGGCTTTCAGGCTGCGGGTACTCGAGGTCGGGCCCTGCAAGATGGAGCACAGGAAATCAAAATTCATCGCGAACTCATTCCAGTTCGAGCGACTATTCGAACCTTAAAAAACAGTTCTGCCCATGCTGACTACACCGAGATTCTTGATTGGCTCGATAAGTCTAAAATTAGTCCGCGAAGAGTTTTCGTCACTCACGGCGAACCTGACGGCGCAAATCGCATGAAACAACATATCTCTGAGCGTTTCCACTGGGCGTGTGAAGTTCCAAGACAAGACCAAGAATTTACCCTGGAGTCGTAATGATGTATTCACCGACGGTTTGCGAGAGACCTTGTGAGACAGCCTTCATTCACAAAGAAACCCGCCTGATCGTCGTTACAGGCGGCCCTGGAGCCGGAAAAACAGCTCTTCTCGAAATGGCAAAAAAAGTTTTCTGTAGCCGCGTCGCGATTCTTCCGGAAGCAGCGTCTATTGTCTTCGGCGGAGGTTTTTGGCGGCTGGAGAGCGCCTCCGCAAAACTATGCGCACAAAGCGCTATATTCCACGTGCAGGTTGCAATGGAAAAGCTTGTGCTTGATGAACGCCGGTGGACGATCGGACTCTGCGATCGAGGCACGCTCGACGGCCTTGCGTATTGGCCCGGCAGCGCAGACTCATTCTGGGAAATGAGCAAAAGCGATGTAGGTGAAGAGTATCGGAAGTACGCTGCTGTCATTCATCTTCGGTCGCCTAACGACCAGTTCGGCTATAATCAGAACAACCCGCTAAGGTTAGAAACAGCGGTCGAAGCTACCAAAATCGATAAGAAGATTGCCGATGCCTGGGCCGGTCATCCGAACTACTACGTGATCGAGAGTGCAGCAGATTTTTTGACGAAAGCTGATTCCGCTATGAAGCTGATCGCGACGCAAATTCCAGAATCTTGCCGCGTCGTTGCACCCTAGAACGGTAGTGCTCGAATCGAAACTCCAAAGCGCACGGTCGATCTCACTAAGCTTTCAACTAGATTGCATCTTTGTATCGACTTGTGTGTCGAGTTGTGAACTCGATCCATTCCCGGCGATTCTTCGGCGCGTGAAAATACCAATTAAGTCTTTCCGTCTCGTTCTGTCTTGTGTGTTCTTTTTCGCCATACCGAACGTGCTAGCTCAAGAAATGGAAGCGGATGGAGGTTTCGAGATGGATCTCGAAGTCTACGGCGCGTTCCATATTCGCCAATTTGATTACTTCAAAAATGCGCAAGACCTAAACCCACGTGAGCGGCGTGAGGTCGATCTTGAGCGCGTCGTTTTTGAACCGCGCTTTAAGTTCGATCGCGAATGGACAATTGAAACTGAGGTCGAAATCGAACACGGCGGCGTCGGTACAAGTATGGAGCTCGATGGCTTTGAAGAATTCGGAGAATTTGAAACCGAACTCGAGCAAGGCGGTGAAGTAAAACTTGATAAGCTCGAAATCGGCTGGGCTCCGTCCGAATCGGTTCTTTACAAAACGGGGCTCATCACAGTCCCCATCGGAATGATTTCTCAAAGACACAAGCCGACTGAATATTTCTCGGTGACACGCAGCCGATCAGAAGCGCGTCTTTTACCTTCGACTTGGCGCTCGGTCGGATTCGGTGTGGATGGTCGCTTTCTAGTTGGTGCGGAAACTCAAGTTCGACACAAAACTGTTTTGGTTCAGGGCCTCAATTCTGAATTTTTTAGAAAGTATAATTGGATTCAAGACGGCGCAGGACGCAAATTTGAAACAACTTATGCCGACAACCTCGCGCTAGCCACGAGGTGGGACATCTCGAGCCTCGATAGTCGCCGTTCCTTTGGATTGTCGCTTTTTTACGGCAACAGTGCGGCAAATCGCCAAAAAGTCGACAAGCTTTCGGTTGAAGCCAATGTGTTCGTTTGGGATTTGCATGCCTATTGGGAGTCGCCGACGTGGACAGTCCGCGCACTGTACCTCAGAGGAAATCTGCAAAACTCAGACGAAGTGTCGACACAAAACGCGACCCTCGGCGGGGCCGCAAACCCGGGGTCGTTTGCGGCCCTCGGCAAAGAAGCTGAGCTTTATTTTATCGAGACCGCTTACAATCTCGGCGACTCGGTCAATCGATTCGATCTCTTCGCCCGCTACGACAGCTTAGACCCGATGAAAGAAGTGTCGGGCAACATAAACCGC
>JALHOI010000023.1 GCA_022843085.1 Pseudobdellovibrionaceae bacterium | reverse complement strand
TGCTCTTCCGATCTGCGCGGGGAATCACGTGGGTCAACGCCACGGGTAACTTTGGTAAAAGCACCTACCGAGGTTCGATCGAACGTTCAAAGAATGACTGGGCCAAATTGCCCGCGCCCAACGAAACCGTTCGGGTTCGCTGTAACAATTCAAAGGCCGGCGTCTGCAATCTTCGCGCAGTCTTGGCTTGGAATTCCTTTTCTGATGACGTTCAAGACGGCACCGACAAAGATCTCGATCTGGTTTTAACCGACGATACTTTTGGGGAAATCGGAACAGCTCGTCTCGCCCAAAAGAAACGATTGATCACGGGTGTGCGGGGTGAGTCTCTTTACCCGCGCGAAATTCTTCAAGCGCAGATCACGCCCGGGCTTTACTACCTGCGAGTCAAAATTCGATCACAAAATTTTTCGAAGTCAGATAAACTTCGAATCACGATAAGCGGAGATTTCACCGCGCTTCTTGATCGCACCGAAGGCGAAACGCTGTTAAATCCCGCCGATAACTCATCGGTCATCACAGTTGGTGCATTTGATTCTGAAGCGAATGGCGTTAGCCGCGTCAACATCAAGCCAGATCTGCAAGCGATATCGCTGATAAAGACAGAAGACGGCGAGCTTTACAAGGGCTCCTCAAACGCGACCACGGCCGTGGCCGCAAGAATTGCGCTCGAACTTGCAAAGCACACGACGACTGCTCGGCCGCACCTGGATCGTGCATCGTTACTTCAAGTCGTGCGAGGAGGATCGCTTCGACCGACACATCAACCAGCTCAGACTTCACGCACCATTCGACCCAACGATTCGCGGGCCGGCAGCGACGAACTCGCGGCAACAAACCCGACTTGTTATGTCTACTCGGTGCTGCCGTTAACGACCCGCGAGGCTCGAGCGATGCTTCGCGACGGGGGGGCGGTGGTCGAAACCGTTTCGGGAACAAAAGTGTTTATCGACGAAGATCCCTTTGATCGCGCCGCTCGGCTCGGAATCTTCGTCGTGAAAGAAGCACCGAAACCTGAAGCAGCGAAGACCGACAGCTTGATTCTAGCTGCGGATTTAAGCGGTTTTTTTGCGGCTCCGCTCTCGGCCCGGCGCCAGCTCGGCCGTGACGCGTTCGAATTTGTTCGAACACCCCGGGGCGCATCTTATTGCCCGATACGGTGACAAGTCTTAGGCGCACGTGCCACGATTGCGCCTATGAGCACGTCGTTCCCGAAAAATGTTAATCCTCCGCACGTAAATCAGATTACCCACAGTATGGAAATTCATGGCGATATCCGCCATGATTCTTACTTTTGGATGAAGCAGCGAGATTCGGCCGCGGTGCTTGAGCACTTGGCTTCTGAAACAAAATACTACGAAGCGATGACTGAATCGTGGAAGCCACTTCAAGAAACCCTGTTCGAAGAAATCAAAGCGCGGGTCAAAAAAGACGACTCGTCAGCGCCATCAAAAAACGGACCGTACTTCTACTTTACACAGTTCGCCGAGGGATTCGAATATCCAACATACCGGCGGCGGCCCGACTCGCCGGATTCTCGCGAAGAAGTCATACTCGACGTCAACGAGATCGCAAAGGGTTCAACCTACACATCAGTGTCGGGGGTACTTCCCTCGCCGGATCATCAAATGATTGTCTACGGCGTAGACCTCGTCGGGCGCCGTTTTTATGACCTCCATTTTAAAGATTTAAAATCCGGCGCTGTGCTTTCCAATGTCATTTACAAAACAACGGGCAACGTTGTTTGGGCCGAAGACGGGCGACACCTTTTTTATACGCTTCAAAATCCCGAGACGCTTCGAGCTGAAAAAGTGTTTCGGTACGATATCGAGAGCGCGACGTCGACTGAGATATTTTTCGAGCGCGATGAGATTTTTTCTGTCTATGTTTCAAAATCGCAGAATGACCAATTCGTATTCGTGACGTCGGCAAGCTTCGACTCGTCGGAGGTTCACTATATTCCGGCCGCGACTCCACTTGAAAAAATGCAGCTGTTTCATGAACGCGAACCAAAACACGAATACTCTCTCGATCACGGTGACGATGGGTTTTACGTTCTCACGAATTGGAAGGCCGAAAACTTTCGACTCATGAAAGCCGTCGAACCAAATGGCGCAAAAGAGGCCTGCAAAAAAGAAACTTGGATCGACGTTGTTCCGCACCGAAGCGACATCTTCATTTCAGACCTTTTGCTTTTAAAAAGCCACTTTGTCTTAAGTGAAAGATCGAATGGTCTAACGCAAATCGAAGTGATCGACCGTAGAACTCGTGACACCTCGTTCGTTAGATTTCCCGATGCGAGCTACGTCGTTGGTCTCGGGCCGAACCATGAATACGACATCCCGTATGCGCGCTTGAACTACCAGTCGATGGTGCGACCGAACAGTGCTTATGATCTCGCCCTTTCGAACGGCGACCTCAAGCTTGTAAAAATGAACGAAGTCCCAACTTACGACGCCTCCAAGTACACAACTGAACGTGTATGGGCTGAAGCCGCCGACGGCGTGAAGATTCCAATTTCAATTGTGTTTCGAAAGGATCTTAAAAAGCCCTCTGGAAATCCGACTCTCGTCTATGGGTACGGATCTTACGGCATCAGTGTTGATCCGAACTTTCGAATTAGCCTGTTTTCGCTGCTCGACCGAGGCTTCGTGTACGCGATCGCGCACGTGCGTGGGGGCTCTGAAATGGGTCGCTCGTGGTACGAGAGCGGTCGTATGGGGCAGAAAAAGAACTCGTTTTCAGATTTCATCGCGGCCACCGAATTTCTAATCAAAGAAGGCTTCGCAGACCGAAAAACTATTTTTGCCTCAGGGGGAAGCGCGGGCGGACTGCTGATGGGAGCCGTCGCAAATCTTCGGCCTGATCTCTATCGCGGCATCGTCTCAGTCGTACCGTTCGTCGACGTTGTAACAACAATGCTCGACGCGGATATTCCACTCACCACAGCCGAATACGAACAGTGGGGCAACCCAAACGAAAAAAATGCGTACGACTACATCAAGTCCTACTCACCCTACGATAACCTAAAGGCAAACCCCTACCCGGCTATGCTCGTCATGACGGGTTATCACGACTCACAAGTCCAATACTGGGAGCCCGCAAAGTACGTCGCCAAACTACGCGACGTCTCGACGTCAAACCAACCCATCCTATTTAGAATCGACATGGAAGCTGGCCACTCAGGCGCCTCAGGTCGCTTCGCCCCACTCAAGGAAACCGCCTGCCAATGGGCCTTCCTAATAAAACTAGCCGAAAACGAAATCCGAAATAACTAAGCAGCGGGGCAGAGGCGCAGCGTCTGCCCCGACCTGCCCTATTCCCGAAATGAGATTTTTAGCGGACGGTGGGGAGCGGGCGGCTTCGCGTTTTTCGCGACCTCTCGATCGGAGATTTCAATGCCTCTGTGAGCTTGCGAACAGGCGCCGTAGGCGGCAGTGAAATCACGCGCAAGCGCCACGCGAGACCCCGGAAGGGTCGAGCCGATGGAGCGAGGCCAGGAGGGCCGTGTCGCGAAAAACGCGAAGCCGCCTGCCACGATTCCCTCCACCTAAAAAACAAAACGAATTTGAGACATCCAGCGATCATTCCCACGATAACGCGAAACGTAGCCCACGTTCTCATTCGGAGGAAGACGGCTACCCAGCACGTCACCCATCAGCGACAAACGCCAGTCCTGGGTGTTGCCGTTCATCGAAAAATCCACGCTTGCGTCGGCGCTTAAAAGTGAACCGTTTTCGGCAAGCTCTTCGAGCCATCGGCCGCCAAGAGAAATCGTCGTGCGGTTGCCTTTACCAATAGACAAGCGACCGTCGAGAGCGACGGCCTCTCGAAATGGTACGCGAGTTCCGAAGATCGCTTTTTCGCTGGCTAACGGTCCGCGAAGCGTTGATCCGCCCCCCTGCGATGCCAGGTAACTGACCGAAAGCTCAAGTCCGCTGGTGCGACCGACCTCAAAGCTGGTCGAAACTCGGGGGCTTAACAACAACAGCCGCTCAAGTTCCTGATACGTCAGATTTACGCCGGGATTTTCGTTGATGGGAATATCCATCAAAGCCGACAGGCCAAACGACAAGCGTCGCTCGCCGTCAGCTGTCACCACGCCGTAACCGATTTCTGCGCCCGCGATCTGATGATAGATGACCTTTGGCTCGATCGCGACAGCCGCAAAGCTTGTCGTATCTGTCAGCTTCAGCGAGCCCTCGAAGGGCGTCGCCAGCTGATTGCGAGGCTTCACAGCATAACTTGTTTGCAAATGAAAGCCATCGCCAAAATTTCCGTAGCGAAGCAGGGCACCGCTCGACGCGTGTGAAATGACCGAGCCCGTTGATGGCGTTTGCAAATCATATTGAACTTGAGTCGTTGCAGAGAAAAGAATTAGGCGATCGGTCGGCTCAACAAACCAAGGATTCGACGTTCGAAATTTTCCATTTTGAAGCGTAAATGAACCGCCCTGCTCGGGAATGAAAAGCGGAGACAAAAAGACGATCAGTTTTGTTTTGCCTGTTCCAGCTTCAACGAATGCGCCGGTTAAACCTTGATCGACTGGGCGCAGAGCATCAAACCGATTGAGTGGCTCCCACAGCCCAAGATCCCACGTGCGATCAAGCGTGCTCCAGGTCTCAAGACGACGCCCCAGCGAGAGGCGCGCACGAAGATCTCCATCGAGCTCGGCTTTCGCGAACTCCGCTGTCTGAAGTTCCAAAAAGGCCTCTGGCGCGTAAACATTCGAGTAGTTTTCGACACCCGTCGCAAAACTTCCGCCGAGTTCAAGTGTTCCGTGAAGAAATCCACCTTCGGTCTCGGTTCTGAAGTGAGCTCCGATCTGCGAATTATCGGGCACACCGGCTGGAGGCTTCTCACGATTCAAGAAACTCTCAAATTTCATGAAGAATGAAAGTTCATCGACTGAAGTTTTTCGAACCGAGCCTGAAGCTTCAGGCTGCTTCAGGCTTGAAGTCGCAGACTTGGTCTCGGGTTTGTTCGCCACCTTCGACGTGGTTTGCGGCAACGGTTGCTGAGCCAACGCAGGCGCTACAAACAACATTAAAACCACGACGAGCCACAGGCACGAGCTGACGTTTCGCTCGCGGTCTAGCCGCAGCTGACGCATGATTTTCGTCTGCATCGTTTTGGTTATCACCACCACGCGTGCCCCTCCAGGTGTCGCGGTTGCCAAGGGTGCAAACCCGAGGCTCAAATCTTTGGCTTAAAACGTAGCCGACGCCCCTCGCGTAAGCAATGCGGCGTATTTCAGTCGCGAGATCAGAGTTTCGACCCTCAATCGAAGCATCAAAAAGTCCCCGGGTGACGTTTTACGGCAGTTAAGGCGCGAATCCCATTTCCAAGCCCGCCGCACTCAGGGAAAAACTTACATCGACTCAAAACGCGATCGTATCCAGTCCCATAGTAACGGCCGCGGCGTTGATTTAATCGGCGCAAGACTGAGCCACACAGCATCAGCTCGAGATCCGTAGTTCGCATCAGGCCCGAGCTCAGTTGCAAGTTCGACATCGGTCAGATCCCGCGTCTCGAACTGCGAGATCACGGTGACATTCGAAATTCCCCGAGCCCGAAGACGGTCTGGTAGCCCGCCGCCCCAGGCTGCATGAAAATCGCCGACGATGATCACTAAACAGTGAGTCGGATTTGTCGCAAGAAACTCGGCTGCCTGCCACGCCATCGTGTCGTCCCACGTGCTTTGAGCCGCAAAGTATCGATCGACCGCCGAGGCTGGCACGTGGCCGCCCATCAAAATCTCAAACCGCTCACGGTAGGCTTGAGAACCAACTGAAAACTGAGGAGGCATCAACGCCAGTTCTTCGCTTGTAAGGCCAGAGAGACCCTTTTTCGAAATGGCACCGGTCAACGAACGAAGCGCGTTAACACCAAGCAAGCGACCGCCCGTTGTTTTGGGATAAAGCGCTTGATCGCGATAATCAGAAAATGGATCTCCACCCCAGTCCGTCAGGCTTAGGAAATCAGATTCAGAGATATCGCCGTCAAAAAATTTAGTGATCGCGGCTTGATGATTCCAAGCCAGAAACTCGAGCCCCACGCTCAGCGTGCATCGGCCAGTTTTCGAAAGTGCCTCGAGCGCCAACTTCTGATGATGGTAGTGTTTTTGATTGCCGTGATACTCGCCGAGGACGAGGACTCCGCCCCGGCTAACGCGATCGACAATTGTATCGACAGCCGCGCTCTTCAGAGTCTTGCCATCGAACAAGCCTTCGCGCGGCGGCGGCGCAGCCGTCATGAGTTGAGTTTCTGGCCAAGTTTCTGGCCAAGTTTCTGGCCAAGTTTCTGGCCAAGTTTCTGGCCGATCCTGTGATCTCGCGGAAGCTCGAGAATTGCTTTGCGTGATCTGACTGCAACCGACTTGAAAAACGAGCGCGATGGCTAGGAGTTTTAAAGCGTTTGAGCTTTCCATTCCGCAATGATGTTCGCAACCCAGGGTCCGTCGTCAAGCGTAACGTCATGACCCGCCGTGGGGTGAATCCGCAACTCGGCATCGTACAACTTCGCGATGGCTCGTGAACACTCATGCGAAACCATTCGGTCCTTGAGGCACGTCACAACCAGAAGCGGCGTCTCGATCCGCGGAGGCGATTTGAAACGAGCCGCAGCTGCGAGCTGTATCGCTAAGTTGAAAACTGAAACAGGTCTCGCATTCTGAATTGAAATCCAATCTTCAAGTGCGGCCTCGCGTCGGTCGGGGCGGTTTGAAACCCAGTCGAGAATCCGACTCTCTCGTGTTCTTAAATCCGGGGCCTGTAATATACCTGGAATTCTCCACCACTCTCGCCACCTCAGCCGCTTATGGAGAGCCGAGACTCCACGGAATGATGAGTTCATGACAATCGCAGAATGAAAGTCAGTCGGATACCGCGACAACCAACTTGCGCCGACCATGCCGCCAAGACTGATTGAAATAAGCCGTCGGTGATCGGCCGGAGGCAATCCCTCAGACGCTTCTCGCACCAAAATTTCTTTAAACTTTTCGCGCATGAAATCAGCGGTTTCATCAACTGTCATCGTTGCGCGCATTTCCGAGTGACGACCGCAGCCCGGTAAATCGAGCATTTCAATTCTCAATTTCTGCCCGCGAGATTCGTAAGCTGATTTTAGGTCATCGATGAAAGAACCCCAATGCCGCGATTCGCGTGCGAGGCCTCGAAAAAGAACAAGTTGCGTTGTCATTTTGTGTACCAAAGCTCCATCGCACGGCGTTTCAACCGCGAACGCTCAGACTCTTCAAGAACGACCCAAGGGTCAGAACTCATAACTGCGCGGTGTAAAAAATCAAACAAGGTCGTGTGACGCCGTAAAATACGCTTTAAGCGGTGAGGCTGAATAGGATTAAAGGCGCCAAGTGAAGAAAAAACCTGACGCGGATTTTTTTTGAGCCACATCCAGCTCCCCAGCTCAAGCGTAAAAGGAACGTAGAGTCCTGACGCTGTTCCAGCCGAACCAACTTCCGTTTTGAAATTGCGTCCGATGTGCCGTTCATACAACCAGTCCCAAAGATCGCCATGCGTCGTGTAACTCTTTGCTTGGGGTTCAATTTGGTAAAAGTGATGGGGATAACTTCGATCGAAAAGCTTTTTCAGTGCTGCAATTTCCTCAAGATGTGGAGGCGGATTCTGGGACTTCGCCCACGGAAACCAAAAGCGGTCGACCGAACCAAAGCCGGAATGAACGTCCACCGTCAGCGCACATTTTGACTGGAACATCTCGCGCTCGACCAACCGGCAAAGGGCCTGAGATTCAATTTCCATATCTTCAGTTTTGGCAGTTGGGGGTGAAAACCATGGAAGTCGGTTACTAATCTGTTGGCCGCCCAACATGAAAGCGGGCGGTTGCTCGGCGCGAACCGGCGAGTTTCTCATCAGATCAACGCCGTTGGGATTACTTCGTGTCAGTTCGAAAATTCCCACCGGGTTTACAATCGGCATAAAAACTAGGCGCGATCTTTTCAGTCTTTCGCGCAAAGATTCATCCCACTCCATCGTTTCAGAAAGTGACTGCATCCAAGCAATGACGACGTCAGACCCGATTCGCTCAAGCCCATGCACACCGCCGAATACACCAAGTGTGGGCGCTTCTGGATCTTCACTACCCATCACCACCGACATAATCGGAAACTTTCGGCCTTTTCGTTCGACAGTCGCTTCAATTCGAATTCGCGCTCGGCCACCGAGGGACCTGGCAATTCGATTCAGCGTCACCATTTCGGGCAGTTTTCGTTCGAGCTCACGTTCAAAGCTTGGTTCGAGCACGAGAAGTTGATTGATATCGTCAGCCATAATTTCATCAACCAACAAAGAGAGAAAGAATGATCATTTACGGGTTTTAATAGGTTACAGCTCTCTGCTTTTTGCCGATACTTATTTTTGGCAGCGCGAACACCAGTACGTCGATCTAGCCCCCAGCATTCGATTAGAAATGCACACGACCTTCAGACCTCGACCATTGCCTCGAGCATTACACTGGAGGCACGGTTGACCGTCTCGTTCGTAGACGAAAAATCGAGATTGAAATCCACCGGTCTTTCCGTCAGCGCCCCGATAAGACCGGATCGTCGAGCCACCAGATTCGATCGCAGCCTTCAGAATCGTACGAATTTCATCGACCAAACGCCGACACTCATCGAGGGTCACACGCCCAGCCTTTCGTGTTGGTCGCACGCCCGCCCGAAAAAGCGATTCACTTGCATAAATATTGCCGACGCCAACGACAATTCGCTGGTCCATGATCAACGTTTTGATGGCAGCTGATCGTCCGCGAAGTTTATGAAGCAAAAATTCGCCGGTGAATGCGTCGTCAAACGGTTCGGGTCCGAGATGATTGAGGCGAGGATGGTTCGAAATAGTATCAACCCAATCGAGATAGCCGAAGCGCCGTGGATCGTTAAAGATCAAAGCAAGGTCACCTTCAAAATTAATTTGAACGTGATCGTGAACCAGTCGCGCCTCACCTGCTTCGAGCTTGCGCCACGAACCTGTCATTCCCAGATGCGAAAGCAGAAAGCCGTCAGCGAATCTGAAAAGCAAATATTTAGCACGTCGCTCGACAGCTAAGACGAAGTTGCCAGCAAGCTTCACTTTTAAAATCGGAGGAATCGGAAATCGCAAATCTTTGCGAAAAAATTCGATCGAAACAACTGGCCGCTTCGAACCGATAAGGTCTTGCAGCTGACGCTTGACGTGTTCAACCTCGGGTAATTCAGGCATCGCGCGAGTCTAGACGAAGTGCGCTGACCCACAAATAAAAAAACCGCAGCGTGCGCCACGGTTTTTACATCAGCCGAGCCGACTCGATGAAATGAATCAAACGAGTAAAATGTCTACTTCTTTGCGACCAGTTTGAAACCAATCTCAAATTCGTTGTTGATGATTTTGTCAGCGGTCAGTTCTTTGAAGAAATCGCCCGAACCGTACTTCAGACCCCACTTTGTTCGGTCAACTTTAACTGAACCTTCAGCCGACGCCATGCCTTTGTCGACTTTCATCGTTACAGGAAACTCAACCGGATGAGTTTGACCGATCATCGTCAGCTCACCCGTCGCGACATAACCGTCACCTTTTTTGGTGAACTTCGTAAGTTTGAAGGTCGCTGTTTCATTGCCCTTCTTCGCGACGTCGAAGAAGTCAGGTGACGACAAATGACCGACGAGCTTCGCTTGATCTTTCGGGCTCGAAGCGAGATCGGTATTCTGGATTTTTGTCATATCAGCAACGATTGTTGCAGCCGTGACTTCATTTTTTGCGCTCACTTCGACCGAGCCTTCCTTTACAGCCACAGTGCCGTCGTGGCCTCCCATCACCTTCTTGGTCGCTTTCCATGTGATGACGCTGGCTGCTGCATCAACTTTCATCGCTTCCACTTTTGCCGCCGGCTTAGCCGCTGCAGCTTTTGATTGCGCATGTACATTTGAACCGACGACTGACGATAAGGCGACTAACGCCGCGAGTGCGAACTGGGTTTTCATGGTGCTCTCTCCCTAAAAGGTGTTGATGGTAGAAATACTGAACTGAATTTTTAGAAATTCAATACAGAAGTAGGTTAGACAAAAAGAACAGATTCTATTAGCCTGCACTTTCTGAAATTACTTTCCATCAGGTTGGATAATCAAGTGCGGACAAACTGGGTTGGATATTGAAGCTCGACGCGGGTCTGAAGACCTAAACTGCTAGGAAGAACTAAACTGCCGGTAGGAGTCAATTGGTGGATCTCAACGCTACATTCGTTTTTGTGCGTGTCATTCAAGCCGGCAGCTTCTCGCGTGCTGCGAAACAAATCGACATGCCCGTCTCGACAGTCAGCGCGAAAATCGCAGCGCTAGAAAAGAAACTGGGGGTCTCACTCATCAGCAGAACCACCCGCCGCCTTCACCTCACAGAATCAGGTGCGACGTTTTTCAAGCACGCCGTGCGCGCCGTCAGCGAACTTCAGATGGCACAGGCTCTCACCGAAGAAGCACGCGAAGGAATTCAGGGAAAACTTAAGATCACAGCGCCTGTAGAAGTTGGTATGACCACGCTCGCAGCTTCCGTGTCTAGTTTCATCGCAGAACACGCCAGTGTCCAAATAGAGCTTCTACTGACAGATAGAGTCGTCGATCTTGTCAGCGAAGGTATCGATATGGGTGTTCGAATTGGCGACCTCAAAGATTCAACTTTGAGATCAAAAAAAATAGGCTCTTCAGGACTCCAAGCCTTCGCTAGTCCGGTCTATTTAAAAAAAGCGCCACCTCTAAAGAAGCCTCAAGATCTCGAGCACCATTCGTGTCTGGTCTTCACGAACATCTTTGACGGATTTTGGACACTCGAGCGCGGCGGAGAAAAGTCGAATACGAGAACGGCAGTCCGCGCTTCCGTTCGTGGCGCCTTCGCCGCCAACAATCTCGTTGCGATTCACCGCCTCGCAATCGACGGTCGCGGCGTAGCGTTACTTCCGCCGTTCCTCTGCCGAGAGGATGAAGAAAAAAAACGTCTTGTTCCGGTCCTCGAGGGATGGGCGACGAAGCTTCAGCCCGTCCACATCGTCTATCCCCGACAAAGTTTTTTGCCGAAAACGTCGCGCGCTTTGATCGATCATTTGACCAAAACGATGGATCAAATCTTCTGAGATAAACCGGCCGAGATAAACCGGCGACTAACGCTTTGCGTTGGCGGGCGATTCACTTTTAGGCAGCTTAGAGTTAACTCCGGAACTCCGACCTATTCAATCCGCGAGGGATCTCAGCCATGCGTCTTATTCGGTTTTTCGTGCTCAGACTTTTCGTGCTCAGTCTTTCCGTTCTCGCAACCTCGTTGTGGACTCACTCTGCTGATGCAGCGAAAAATTCTGCTTCATCGTCGACAGGTGCAGATGCGGGCTGCGGGCTTGGCAGTATGCTGATTCATGACAACACGAAGGTGATGCAGATACTGGCGGCGACAACGAATGTGCCGACCCAAACGTTTGCCATCTCAACTGGAACTTCGAACTGTAAGTCGCAAAACCTCGTTATGGCTGACAGAGCTGTTCAATATTTTGTCGAGGTCAATCGCGACGATCTCAGTCGTGAAATTTCAAAGGGCGAAGGCGAAAAACTTCAGACACTCGCCGCGCTCTACGGTTGCGATACCAAAACTTCGCAGGCTTTGTTTTCAAGAGCAGCCAAAGCGGCTTACCTAAGCATCATACCGAAGTCGTCGACAGACGCTCAAGAGATGGTGACGAACTTGAATCTTCAGAAGTCGGTTGTCGGCATCTGCCGCTCTGTTTGAATTTCGGTCTCAACACGTGAAGCACTCGACGGTTCGGAAACCAAAATGGTACGGGTGGCCCGTCTTACTTCTCTTGAGTCTGGTCATTACGACCGTCGGTATTAAACGTGCCCACGCCACTGCCGCTGGCGCCGCAGCTGGCACTGGAGAAGACCTATCGTACATAAAAAAGATTGAAACGGTTGTCGCCAGTGGCGCCCCTTACCAGAGTCAGTGGCTGCGGCTTGGGCATTGGAGGCCGCGGGGCTTTCTGAGAAGTCTGTACCAGTCAAAATTTCTGTCCGCGGCCGACGGCGACGACTTTTTTATCTCATCTTCTGGCAAAGAAGATCCGGCGGCCGAGCTTCGAGCCACCCTCTACGCTTTCTCTCGACCGCTTGGCGAAACACCTGGAAGCGACGAAGCTTTCCACGCACAATGTCGATATCCGGCGCGAAGAAAATGGGCTTTCGAACACTTGAAGTGGCACGAGCAGCTTCGAAACACATCAGTTGGTATCCTGCCGTGCAAAGGTCGGCAGCTTTGGAAAGAAAAACTTGGCGCAGAAGGTTTGAGTCTCGTGTTTGCATCAGCCTATCTCGGCAACGCCGCCAGCATGTTCGGGCACACGTTTTTAAAATTTCACTCGAAAGAAAATCGAACTGGCCGAGAACTGTTAGACTACGGTGTCAACTTTGCCGCTGAGACGGGTGGCGAGACAAACGGTAGACCACCGATCGCGGTCTACGGCTTAGTTGGTCTGTATCCCGGTCGCTTTACGATGCAACCCTATCATCAGACGCTGCGAACGTACTCAAATCTAGAAGGCCGAGACCTCATCGAGTACAAGTTGGACTTTTCGAACGACGAGCTCGATTTTTTTATCGATCACCTGTTCGAGCTTGAACGCACTCACTTCGATTACTATTTTCTAACCGAGAACTGCTCGTATTTTTTGCTTGCAGCAATTGAGGCCGCTAGGCCCGACCTCGAGCTGAGTCGTTTTTTTCGATATGCGGTGATTCCGGCCGATACCGTGAGAGTCGTCTCTCGGGTGCCAGGCCTCGTAACCTCAGTCAAATATCGGCCCTCTCTCGAAACAACCTTCCGCGATCAGTTGGCGACTTTATCATCCACCCTCTCATCCACTTTTTCATCCACGGAGATCGAATTCGCCGGTCTGCTTACGGCACCCCAGAGCCGCGCTTCGGTTGCAACTCGCTCAGGCCAAGCGACTGCGGCAGCCCTCGACCTTGCGATTGACTACGGCGCACTTCGGGCCGCAAAAGACCCTAGTTTTAACGAGATTAACCATATACTCCGAAGCGAACGTGCAACGCGTGCCGAAGCTTTTTTAAAGATCAAAACTAGGCGCGAAGCGCGACCCGAACAAGGTCACAACCCGGCACGTGTCGGCGCATTGATTGAACTGCCTAGAGAAGGAGAATCCTCTCAACGTCGACTCGGCCTTCAATTTCGATTCGCGTATCACGATCGACTTTCGAAAGACGATGGGTATTTGCGCGGAACTACGCTTGAAGTGCTTCGAGCAACGATTTTTCAACACGACGAACAATCAAGTTGGTTTCAGATTCGGGAAGTCACAATTCTTGAAATTTTGTCTGCCGAACCGCGCAGTTTGTTTTCGCAGCCGATCTCGTGGCGAGGCGCCGTCGGTTTTCGTTCACCGGCTGAATCAGAAAGTCTCGGCCCCTATGTCGGCGGCGGAGCAGGCACCACGATCGGCTTTAGCGATTTCGCCTGGTTCACCGCTCTCGTCGACGGCGAGGCCCTGGTTCATCCCGATCTCGAAAATCGTTTTTGGCTAGCGGCGGGACCGCGCCTAATCTCGACTTTTTTCTTACACGAAGACCTCAAGCTCGGATTCGAATACGAAATCAAACGAGCCCTGACTATCGGTCGCCATGTCGATTTGGCGACTCTCGAGCTTGCTTGGTCTGCGCAACAAAACTTCGAAATCCGAATCGGTTACAGAGACCAGTCAACAGAAGGCTTGCGGAGATCCGAATGGTTCGCCAAAATTTACCAACATCTGATGTTTTAGCATTGGTTTATTCGAAATCGGCTGTTTTGAACCTAGCAACGGCGATTTTAATTTTGGGGTCTACGATGCTCGGCTGCACAGGTGTCTTTTTCCAACCCTCCCGATCACGCTACCCCAATCTTGAACTCGAAAAGCTCTCGGCCGAAACCGTCTACCTGAAGTCGGCAGACGGTACGAAAATCGCAGCCTGGCGAATTCGATCGTCGAAAAGACAACGCCCCGAGCCGCGTGGATTTACGCTTCAGTTTCACGGCAACGCCGAGAACATGACAACCCATTACCAATTTCAAACATGGCTTCTCGATGAGGGCTGGGATGTCCTGACATTTGACTACCGTGGTTACGGTGAATCTGAGGGCGAAACTTCAAACCTCGACGGTGTGCTTGCAGATGGCGTCGCGGCACTGAAGTGGGCCGACGAACTATCTCTTGAAACGACTCGACCGCTTGTCATTTTTGGTCAAAGCCTCGGAGCAAGCATCGCAGTTAGCGCTCTCGCCGAGTACCATCCGCAAAACTTTAAGCTTCTCGTTATTGATTCGGGGTTCTATTCATTCACTTCGATTGCTCAAGAGAAGCTGAGCGAGTCTTGGTTTTTATGGCCCGTTCAGTGGCTAGGACACGTACTCGTGTCTGACGAGCTCAGCGCGGCCCCTAGGCTTAAGCTTGCGAAGCCGGTTTTCAAAACTCCGGCTATTTTTCTTCATTCAGAAAACGATCCCGTTGTCTCAAACAGGCAAGGCGAAAAAATTTTTGCAGCTTATCCCGGTCCGAAGGTTCGATGGACGACGAAAGAACCGGGCCATGTAAACACACTTTTTGCCGACGTTTCAAACGCCCCACCCTGGACGTCGATGTCGCGCGAAAAGCTGAAATCGAGACTTCGTGAAATCGAAGTTCAAGACACTAGAGTTGAGAAAAGACCAACATCCAAATAATCCAGATGTGTGTGAGGTGATGCACCATTTGGTCAAAACCCAGCGCCACCCAAAAACTTGTTCGCGAGATGTCTGAGTAACGCCCTAGATATCGTGGCCCGGCTTTGATTCGATCCATCGCAAAGTGAACAATGAAATCGAAAATCGAAAGCCACCAAAGGCGCGGTTGAACCAGCAATACGATGACCAATGTAAGGCTGGCGTGTATCGCGCAATGCAGAGCCAGCGGCGGTACGAAGCTCCAGTCGGTTCGCTGTTTTTGCAG
>JALHOI010000022.1 GCA_022843085.1 Pseudobdellovibrionaceae bacterium | reverse complement strand
CATTTCGGTGTGCCTTTGCGACGCCCGCCAGCCGCGACGCGAGGGACTCCCAGAGCAGCTGACGATCGACGTTTCGCGCGAGATCAGCTTCAGCCGTAAGGCTTAAGTCTGTGGCCTCATCAAGGCCGACGAACGGCAAATCCGAAAGCCACGCGCAGCTCACCTGAGCATCGGTTCGAAGCCCAACCTGAGGCGAAATCTTTGCTCCGCCTTGAATCGTATGTCTTCGCCAGGCCGTGTTCATTGTTCGAACCAGAAACCGCAAAGCTAAAACGTGTTGTTCACGGTCCTTAAGGGTTTCGCGCAAGGCCATCAAGGCTTCGGTTCGTTCCACGTCTTGAGACGCGGGACCGCACGATTCAACTAATCGTTCGACGGCTGGCAGAAGGTCACCAGCGTCGACGCCTCCACGTTGCATTTCGATCGCGGCCGCTGGCGATCCGCTCGACATTTCCAGGGCCCAGTCTTCGAGGCGTAAAGTTTCGTCGACTGCCTGAACAACGTTTCGAACGTGTTCGTTTGAAAGCGGTGCGAAGCGCACAACTTGCGAGCGCGACCGCAGAGTTTGCAGCATCAACGCCGGGCTTGGCGTAACAAAAATAAAGTGAACACCGGGCGGCGGCTCTTCAACCGACTTCAAAAGCGCATTCGCCGCTTGCGGGCCGATCAGGTGAGCATCGTTAAACACAAGTACAAGCGGTCGCCCGTCACGGGCCAAGCTAAGAAAATGGATCGCCTCACGAATCTGCTCGATTTTAATAGAGGCTCCGTCCGGAGCGACGAAAAATATCGCTTCTGTTTGCGCCAGCGGCTGACTGAGGTCGAGAGTTCGAGTTTCGCCTGTCAAATCGCGCGCAAATTCGAGAGCCACAAGTTTTTTTCCGATTCCCGTCGGACCAGCGAACAAAAGAGACGGCGGAAGACGTGCCTTCATCGAACGCAAACGTGCCCGCACGTCAGTATGACCGAAAATGCGACCTCCGGCAGCTAACGCTTTGCCATCTATTGTCTTTGTCATGCGGTTGTCTTTGTCATGCGGTTGTCTTTGTCATGCTTTTGCCTTCAGCCAACCGCGACGCCCCAGTTCGGCCATCGTGAGCCGAATCAATTCTTCAACCGACTGTTCAGCGTCTAAAACCAGCCAACGATCGGGCTCTTCTTTTGACTGCGATAGAAAACCTTGGCGAACGCGTTCGTGAAAATCGTCAGCTTCTTCTTCGATTCGGTCGCGCGAGCTCGCGCTTGATTCCTCCACGCGGCGATTTTGTCGGCGTCGGCTGGCGTCGACCGACAGATCGAGTAGTACAACAAGTTCGGGCCGAACCCCTTGTTCGGCGAATCGGTTCAATCGATCGACTTCGCTGCGCTGAAGACCTCGCGCGAAACATTGGAATGCGACCGTTGACTCGCTGTAGCGATCACAAAGTACCCATTCGCCCAGCGCAAGTGCCGGACGAATCACTTTGGCAACGTGCTGAGCACGGCTGGCCTCGTACAAAAGAACTTCCGTAAAGGGTTCGGGCGTCTCGAGATGAGACTCGGAATTTCGCAAGATGAGACTTCTGATTTCTTCGGCAAGTGGTGTTCCACCCGGCTCGCGAGTCACTCGTACAGAAATCGAACGCCGTTCGAGTTCAGCTTTTAAACTCGCAATGAGAGTGCTCTTGCCTGCGCCGTCGAGCCCTTCAAATGACAAAAATCGCACGCTGATCCTTTACGGCCGCCACCGGCGAAACCTAAGTTAGCTGAGAAGTCTAAATATTCCGGTGCCTTGGCTCAGCTTCGCCCCTCGAGTGACCGATACCAAACGAGGAGAATTGAAACTTGAGCACCCCGACGCATCCATCTGAAACACGCTTACTTTTGGCCGAGGAAACCCAATTTGTCTCGGACAAACTTCGGGACTCGCTGCTTGAGCGGGGCTTTCAAGTCCAAGTTGCCAAGTCCGGAGCTGAAGCTGCGGAAATCGTTCGCTCCTGGCGGCCGCACTTTGTGCTCTACGATATGGTTATGTCCGATCTGGTTGGCCCCGCTTTTCTGAAGAAATTGAAGGCAGACGGTTTTCTGGCTGACGATAAAAATCACGCGGGCCGGTCACACGTTTTTGTGATGTCTTCGCACAATTCGACGGCGAACGTAAAAGAATGTCTTCGGGCTGGTGCCAGTGACTACCTCGTCAAACCGGTCAAAATCGAAGCCCTTGTCAGCCGCTTAATATTGCACCTTCAGACGAAGCGCCAAATCTCGGACGTCAAGGTCGGAGACACATCGGATTCAGGCCGGGCTCTTCACTTTATGCACCTCACCGAGCTCATGCTTCGCGAAAGCCTCAAACTCGCGCCAGCGCAAACGGCGCTTTACAACCTCGTTGGAATGCTGAGCCTTGCGACCGACGCTGTGCGGGTTTCTGTCATCGAAACGAATCTCGGCGCATCCGAGGGCACCGTGCGCGCTTCAAATGACAAAAAAGATATCGACGGCCTCAAACTCGATCTTACGAAATACCCCGAGGTCATGTTTGTCATGCGATCCGAAAAAACCCTCGCGCTCGACAATCTAAAGGCAGATACGACCATGGCTGCGATCGCCGACCAGATAAAGTCGATTTCTTTTAACGCGATGCTGGTTTGCCCGATTCGAGTGGGTTCCGACATCTGGGGCGTCGTTTCAGTAAGGCTCCCGGAATCGAAAAAAATACTTTCGGATTTTGAGATTCGCTTTGCACAGCTGACCACTCACGTCATCGCCAATGTCATCGCACGCGAACCGGCACGCAAAGCTTTGTAACGCGTCACGAAAAAGATTGGACGACTGGGCCTGAACCGCACTATAACCGTGGGTCGGAACGCCTCTTCAATACCGTTAGGATTTTTCATGCTGACTGTCATCGCGATCGTCCACATTATTGCGTGCCTCTTGTTGATCTCTCTCGTTCTGCTTCAAGATCCTAAAAGCACCGGAGGCAGCGCTATGTTTGGCGGCGGCGGATCAAACACCGTTATCGGCGCTACGGGCGGCGCGACTCTTCTTCAAAAGCTGACACGCTACGCGGCCATCGTCTTCGGCGTTTGCTGCTTGGTTCTTACGATTTTAAGCCGGCGCGAATTCGGTTCGGTTTTCGATAGCGTCCCCGCGACATCTTCGACGGGGCAACAGCAGACCGCACCCGTAGGTGCGCCAGGTGCAGCCCTGCCGTCAGCACCTGTCACCGCACCGGGTGCAGCTCCCGCGTCTTCACCTTCGTCGGCGCCTGGCTTGACGCCAAACTCGCCTGCGACCGCACCAGCGAAGTGAACGATCAGGGCCGACCGGAGACAAACTCCGAAGTTTCGACCGAAACGACGAACGTAAACAGCGCTGCCGCAGGTGGCGCACCGTTACCCGGCGCTGCCGCAGCGAGCGCCGCTGCGAGCGCCGCTTCAAACGGCGGTCAATCGAACTGGCCGCCCCGCCCGCAATCTTCAGTTTATCGTTCACTTGCGCCGAAGCTCATCGCACTTTTAGCCGCGATTGTGGCCGCTTTGATTATGCGCGAATTTTTAACGGAAAGTTCAGACCAAACCGGCTCACCAGGCTCGTCTTCTCGCGGTATCAGTGTTGGCGAAATTCAATCGGTGGAAGGTCAAGTTTTGATTCGGCCACCGCGAGGAATGCGGTTTGAGGTGGCACGGCCGGGGCCCTATTTCGCCGAATCAGTTTTGCAGACTCAAGCTGCTTCGGCGGCCGTCATCGAGTTCAGGCCGGGCCCGACGCTTCGGCTGCTTGAAAACTCGCGACTCGTCGCTGAAATTGATTCCTCTCGCGACGGCGCTATTCAGGTCACGGTACTCGCAGGCGAAGTGGCCGTCTTGAATCCCGGCGCGAACCCCCTCTTTACGCTTCTTCACAACGGAGTTTCTATTCCGTTTCGCAACGGCGAAACACCCATGCCACGCACCGTACCTTTGATCGAGCTTGGTCCAACCATCGATGAAACGACTGTTCAGACGAGCGATCTCGAAGAGAAAATTGAGATCGAAAAAGAATCCGAGGCTCAAGCTGCGCCGACCGTCGACCTCGAAACGCTAGTGCCGGCCGCGACAGCAACGCCTCAAGGTGATCCACGAGTTAAGTCGCTGCCCGAAAAAAATGCCGCTAACAGCCTGTTGCGATCGACATTGACGAACGACGATATTCGAACGCAGTTGAGGGCCCAGGCCGGCAGTTTTCAAAAGTGTTATGTCACGATGGTGAACCGAATGTCCGAATCGGGCGTCAGCGCAGGTGCGCTGCCGAAGGGCGAAGTCTCGGTCGCGTTTAAAATTCTACCGATTGGAAAAGTTGAAGATGCCGTCGTCAAAAAATCGCCTTTCAAAGATTCGACCTTCGAGCGATGCGTCTCTGAAGCACTCGGCAGGCTTCGCTTTCGCCAATTTCAAGGAGCCGCGATACCCGTTGGCGATTTCCCAATCACGCTTGAGTAGCACCGCAAAAAGTTTAAGATGACCGAAGAATTTTTCAGAATTCGTTTTTTTAGGAGAAATGAATGAAGGTTTTTTCCATCACTCTCGCTGCAGTTCTCTCATTATCTTCGACACCTGGTCACGCCGAAGAATCTGCGCCGACAGCGACTCCAGAAGCCAGCGCTACTTTAGGTGACAAGGCAACTTTGGTCACTCCACCGACGCCCGTGACCGAACCACCCCCCGCCGGTCCCGTAACTTTGCCGCAGGGGCCATCGGTGAAAAGTAAAACGAATCAATATTCAATTCGAAGGATTGTCGAGAGCTGCACAGCTCAAAGCGCCGACAACTGTTTAATCAACACCTTTGTTGTTGCAACCAACATCGGCGAAGAAGAACCATTGTGGGAGCGCCGTATCTATTTTCAAAGGTACGACCTGACAAAACCGGTCGAGCCTCAGGCGATCACAGTTAAGTCAGTGAAACTATCTGGGCGAAAAATACTGAAGGTGACAAACGGTCGCGGAGATAACTACGAACTCGAACTTAAAAATGGTCACTTAACGAAGCCCAAAGACCCACGAGAATACCGAAAGTAAAATCAGCGAGATTCGTGTAGGTAGTCGATGCCTTCGGGCATCCAAAGCTCGTGCACACCTTCGAGCTTGTACACGCGACCATCGCGCTGCTCTTCAACTGCAAGCGGCTGAACCGACGGCTTAAAATCGGTTGCGACAAAACCGTGTCCAGCAAGCTCTGGAAGAATTTTTTCTAGCGCTGGCCGACCCAGTATCTGACGGCGCACCAGATTGTCGACGCCTGCTTGCATGAACTCGCGCGTGATTCCATAGTTCTCTTGCATGTCACGTGCGACCTCGAGAACGCGCTCGACGCTGAGGCGCCCGTCTTGAAAGAGATCAAGGGCCGCTTGAAGTGAACTCGATGTCGGAACACAACGTCGGCCGAACTTCAGGTAGTATTCAGGATCTGTGTCAGTTGCGAGATTGATATAAATTTTCTCGACCGGATCATGAACGGGAATCTGATCTTGAAGATCAAGAATCGTCTCGGTCTGTTCACCAATGACATGAAGTCGCATCAGTATTTCAACAAGCTCTTTTTCGGTCCAGCGACGCGCGCAAATATCTGAGTAAAGCGAATAAATAATTGCGTCGCTTTCAGAATCATCGCCCCAGAGGATTTGCCGAACATCATCTTTTAGACGTGCACGAAGCTGTAAAAGCGCCTGAACTTTAAATCCGACCTGCTTTGTGAGACGCCACCACCTTGATGGCTTCCAGTTTCTTAAGTTGTCTTTGTAGAACGCTCCGAGTGGATTGATGTCGTCTAGGCCAAGTTTTTGGCTAATTTTCTCTTCCATCTGCGGCGGACTAGCAGAAATAAAATAGATCGGAAACGCAAGTTGTCCGCGTTGATCTTCCCAACCGGATCGAAGCGCTCGAACGAGTGTTGCTGTTCCAGGAATATTCTTTTTCTGAAATGCCTTTTCGAGCGCCGTTCTCCACAACTCGGACAACGACGCCCAGCTCGTGTCGAGATACGTCTTATCGAGATCCCAGACGTAGACTTCCGAAAAGGCGCGCTCCAAGTTTTCGCCCGCGTAGCGAAAATATACGACGTCGCCTTCAATTTCTGAACGATACTCCCAATCAGCCACGACCCATTAAAACGCGAGAAGCAGAATGACGGCAAGGCTTGAGAGAATAGAAAGCACAGTTGCCATGGCCCCGGTCTCATCCTTTTGTCGTTCGACTTGCTTCGCTTCGGGCTCAATCATGGCAGGCACGACCGCCATTGCGGCATCCTTCGGTTGGGCTTGGCTTTTAAGGCGAGCTTGTTCGTTTGGCAAATTGACGAGAGCGCCGGCCCGTAGAATGGCAAGTTCTGGCGCCCGGGTGATTTCAACTTGAATCACCCCCTCACTCGAACCGACTTGGGCACCCACGTTCAGAGCACTTACAACGCCTTCGGCGCGGACAATGGAATGGGCCCCACCTTGAAAGAGTGGATCAAGGGTTCGACGACTAAGTACGATCCATTCAACCGGGTCCCCAACTTCGACTTTGGCCGCACCAACTTTAACTCGCGCCAATCGCTTGCCGCCCTCTGTAAAGACCGCTTGCTTCGCGAGTGAGTCGTTTAGGGTCACGCCCTGGTACGGAAGACTTGCTACAAATTCGCGCGCAACGGCTCGAACAACCTTCTGAATTTGCTCGCGAATCAAGAGCGACGGATGTAGGTCGACCGACTGGCGCCAGACGATCGTCCCGTCTGAAGCGAGAAACACTTGAAGAGTCAGTGACCGATTCTCGAGCTTCACCGTCAAAAGCGCTTCGGCCTCAACATGGCGACCAAGAACGACAGCGTCGGCGACGGACAGTGATCCACGTGCCTGAAACGAATCCTGCTTTTGCAAAAACGCGCGGCTTGCGACGACGAACCGACCGGTTTCAGTGAGCTCGTCGCGAACCTGCCACCATGTGTCGTCCAAAGCTTTAGCTGTGGCTTCGTCGACTCTGATGCCGCGCTCACCTTTAAAGAGAACCGGAAAAACGGCGATCTTTTCGATCGCCGGAAGGTTCATATTTGCCGGAATTGCTGAACCAGATTCAGACTCCGAAGCATGACCGATGGCCGACCGCCACGCGAGGTTAGGAACCTCCGCCGCTGCGGTAATCAGGAACATGAAACCGAACTGCCTAAGAAACTTAACCCCTTGCATATGGAGTTATCCTGACAGCACTTTAGCGCGACGTCGAGTCGCCTAGTTGTTACAAGTCACTTCGAGGTCGATCAGGCTCACCTTTTTTGAAGGTACATCGAGAGTCAGCATGATGGTCATACCTTCCGCATCTGGGTCTTGCTCAGGGTAGCGCAGTGTCACCATGTTTTCGCCGTCTTTTCCGCCCTGCGTCCAGTTCATGAAGGGATTCGCTTCGGTTCCAACATTGACCATCTTGCCTTCGAGCGCCGCTTCGGGAAACTTCACAATTTGAACGTCGTCGATTGAGATCTCGATGAACGAAGCTGTCGGCTGCCCGTGGCGATCATAACCAAGATAAACTTCGACTTTCTTCTTGTTCGCGGTTTGACCGTTGCAGAGGACATCGCCTGGTGTTGCGCCTGCCACGGGTGAAAGCAACATGGCGGATGCCAAAATCATAATCGCTGCTGAAGCTGAGAAAATAGAATGATTGAAAACTTTCATATCGCGACTCCTAATGAGGTTATCTCCAATAGCCGTATCCAATAGCCTTATCCACCGCACATCTCGCGCAGCGTGTTGGCTGGGTCAAGACCGGGCCTAGCCGATGTAATTAAAACCAGTCGATATTTTCTTCGGGAAATTCAATCCAGATTTCATCTTTGGGAAATCCGACGGGCCGCGAAACCGTCTGACCGCGGTACTTTAAAAACGCCGTGAGGCTTGCGACGAACGCGTCAAAGGCCTGCGGGCTTTCAACCAAGGTTTTCAAATCCTGCTGATAAATGAACGCAATTTCGCGCTCGATCAGTTGCTTGAGGAAAAACATTCGCGATTCGTCGCTATCGACCGCGTGACGATGAAACCTGAGATGACTTTTCGGCACCTTCAGGTCACGGCCGATTCGCCAAACAGAAAGCTTTGGAAAAACCTCAATCAGCTGCGGGCCTGATACATTGGGTCGCGCCAAATCGAGCGAGCGTTTGCCCGTGATTCGCCTCGCTAAAAAGTGAGCGCGCGCAGCAAGTGGCGCGGCGTTCGCGCCCAAGGCGTGTGGGGGGTGAAAAGGCTCTTCAAGATGATTGGCTATCGCAACTTCGGCGCAGCGTTCGGTGTAGGGCGTAAAGACTTTGTTCGGGCGCTTCTTCTTCTCACGCAAGTCGTGCTCGTGCCACAGCCAACGAATCTCAGGAAGACGACACGCTTCAAAACCCGGGCAGACTAAATCGCATCGAATACATTTCGGCAGCTGAAGTGGAGCATCAAAAGCGATGGTTTCAAGACCTACTTCTTCGACCGTCAGAAGATGATAAAGAGCTTCATCGCTCGAAATTAATCCCTCGGTTTTAATTTTGTCGCGAAGCGCCCGTAAAAATACTCGCTTGCTGTCTGGGTAATATTCAATGACCGCGACCGCGGTTCGCTCGGTTTTACCTCCGCCAAGCGCGACGCCAGCGAATCTGTGAACTCGAAGTCCCTGGCTTGCACTCGGCTTTCTTTTGACCGCTTTCCGTGTCGTTGTTCTATCGACCATAGGGCTTTGCCGAAAGTACTCTAAAACCGGCTGCCTCTGATGCCTCAGCTAATTGCCTTGCGAGGCGCTCATGTGACCATAAAAGTACGCAGCCGCCGCCGCCTGCTCCGCAGATCTTAGCTTCAGCACCGTGCGATTTTGCGACTTCATGTATTCGACGAATTTCAGGACTCGAAAAACCATCGGATAAACGGGTACGCGCTTCGTACTCGCGTGCAAAAATACCTGGCAGTTCTCTTTCGGCACCCGCCTTTAACGCCGAGCCCATATCTTTCGAAATTTTCGCCAGATCACTCATCGCGAGCCGCGTTCGACTGTCGCCGTCGAGATAGTCTTTAATGACCTGCCAATTGTTGATACCGCTGTGGTGCGAACGACCGGTGTAGACCAATACGAATCGATCTCGAAAAAGTTCGCTGTCGATCTTTAATCGTTCGCAGCGAGGACCTTCGGCGCCGTAGGTGATGAAGCAAAGTCCACTTTCCAGCGGTGCGAAGTAATCTTGTGTGCCTGTCGGCTTTAAGAGCTGTCGTGCCTCAAGATGTGATGCGAGTCGAACCGTATCGCTTTCGCTCATTTCAATTTTAAGCCAAATTTTAAACGCTTTTAAAAGCGAGATGCAAAGTGACGAGCTGCCTCCGAGGCCGCCACCGACGGGCGATTCAGAAGCGGTCTCGAGCTCGAAACCTTGCTCGCCAATTTTTGACTGCCAATAATTAAGGTGACCGCGCACAAGATCAAACGCGGGTTCGGCATCAGCAAGACACAAATCCAATGTCGAGTACTCTTTCGTAACACCAAGATCTTTCGACGCCAAGACGACCCGCCGATCATCGCGAGGTCGAAGATTGACTGATGTAAAAACATCGATCGAGACATTAACTGTGAGCGGATCGTTCAAAAATAGGTAGAGCGGCCAGCAATCAAGAGTTCCGCCCGCAAGATCAACCCGAGTCGGAGATTTCGTCAGAATCGAATTCAAGGTGCTCCCTTCGACTCGGGCGCTGTCGGTAACTTGGCTTCGGGAGGTGTCGGCACAGCTGGCAAATCTTGAACGAGATCAAAACTTAGGTTCTCGAATTTCGCTTTTTCAAGATCGACCGACCGCCCAGGAATTTTCGACGACGACACCAACATTTTTTCGCCGCTTGGTTCAAATATGAATTCAACATATTTTCGATTCTTTTCGGCAAAAAGTGTGATTCGCATTGACCCTTTGCCACCAAATTTTGGCATTTTACGTTCAGCTGCCGCGACACCTTGGGCCGATAGCGATTCGAGGTCACTCAGCAGCTTTTCAAAGGTGCCAGCTTTGATCTCTCGCTTCTGAAAATTTGAATCCATGGGGTCAATTAACCACTTGCCGTCCTTCTTCACCATTAACGGAAGCGAAACCTCGCCCTTTGGACGCTCGAGTTCTGCAAACCGAACATCAGAGATTTTAAACTGAAACGGGTATTTCATATCTCGAAACGAATCAATGGTGACCGAAAGCGAATCGATCATGTTTTTGAAGACCGAAAAAACTAACGGGCGTGCAGACCCGATGCCGGCCGCGACCGTCTCTGTAGCTTGAAGTCTTGCGATCGAGACTTCAAGCCGTTCGTCTTTGTCGGTGTTCAGTCGAATCGTGAGGCCCGGGCGATTCAACCTGCGCAGCTCAATTACTTTCGGGTCAGTTTTGTCTTCAGCCCAAACATCGTTTCCCCGAAGACCCGAAACCGACTGAACATACGACTTCACAGCCGCTTGATCGAGCGGCCACGAACCGGCTTTCGCTTCGGCCTCAACCCAGAGATCATTTTTAAGTGCAAGTTTGATCAATGGCGCGCCCTGACGCTTCACTTCCAAGCCTGAGAACGTCGGCACCGATGCTGATGGAAAAAATCTTTTATCGCGAAAATCTCGCGCATCTTTTTGGAGAGCCGCCAGCATCGTCGACGACATAAGTTGGACTCGATTCGCACCATCGATTCGAACGTAGACCGAACCATCAAAAGCCAGCACCGAACCGACTTCGATATTGCGAGTTTTTTCTGCCCCATCGACGGTCGCACGAAATGTGGCCACAGCCGCAGGTGATTCAAGCCCATACGTTTTCCACGAAATGTCGTCGCCCTCGACGACAACTTCGTTGATCTTTTCGGCCGAGACCGTGCTTAAAAACGTGTCGACGACGACGGGGTCACCGAGGTCGATATAGGGCTTCTCGACTTTCCAGATCTCACCATCTTTTTTCACGACGACTTCGGGAAGAGTCTCTGTCGGTTTTTCGGTACGTTTCTCTGTCAGTTTCTCTGCAGCCGGTTTGCTACCTGAGGCTACTGTTGGTCTGACCTTCACCTGAAACTCAGTCACGTTGACGTTCGAGAACGGAAGTCCCGCGGCCGCAATGGCTTTTTCTTTTTCTCTCGTTTCGCCACCCTTAAATTCGTAAATGTAGACCCACGCCGAAAATAGAACGACCCCTGCGATGGCGACGTAAGAAAGTGAAAATTTAGACTTCATAGGCCGACTCTCTTGTTGGTTGAAGCGTTAGGCGGATTTTCGGCGCCACCAGAGAACACCGCTTGTAAAGAACATGATGATCGGAAGCGGAATCAAAAAGCCCAAAAGGAATACCATGGTCTGCGTGTCGGTCATCGCAAGCTTCGTACCTTTGGGCGCCTTGGGGCGAATCGTAACAAGGTCTGCATCGTTCGCAAGCGTTGCCACTGCATTCATCGCGAGGTCACGATTGAGGTTGTTTTCGTATAAATTGTCTCGCACAAAATCAGAATCCCCAAGCACGATCACATTGAACTCTTTCTCAGAGCCCTCAAGCATCCCTTTTGCTTGCATGCCAAGAGTGTGAGGTCCCGGCACTCGAACCGTCGTATCCATGGCGAGGCGGTCAGTGGCGATCGGACGCTCGTCGGTTCGAACGATTTCGTCGAGAGCGATGTTTTGACCCGCGTCGGGTGCTTTTTTAAGTCCCGACGCAATTAGGAAAACTGTAAAACCAGATCGAAACGACTTTGTCGCATCGCTTGTTTTCGAGAAGTCAGTTCCGAGTGCCGCGATGTTTCCGGCGCCGGGTATTTCGGCGCGCGGATCAAGAACGTAATTGTTCTGGTACTCGATTCCGAAGGTTTTCGTTACACCCGCGAGTCCATGTTTGGCATCGGGATCAAGCATGAGAAGTAGGTGGCCTCCGCGCTTGGCAAAGTTTCGAAGAGCTTCGATCTCGGGCGCTAAATAAGTGCCTCGGGGGCCGGCAACCACGACAAGGTCCGCATCTTCGGGAACCTTGGGGTCTTTAAAGAGCTCAAGTTTTTTCACCTCGTAAGATACCTCGAGGTCTGCTTTGAATTGAGAAATGGAATCCTGTCCCGTCAGCGTTAGATCGTGCTCGTCGTGTCCGGCAATGAAGTAGACGATCTTCTTTTTTTCTCGAGCAAACCTTAGAAATGTACGGGTGATTTCTTCTTCACTAATTTGATCGACCTTCATATGACGATCTGCGCTGGTACCAGGCACACCGTTTTGAACGAGATACAGCGCGAATGGTCCGGCCGTGTACTCATACTTCTGCGCAAGATCGGGGCGCTCGAGAGCGTTGTAGACTTTCAGATGCACCTTTGGTGATGCATTCATATACAACGATGCAACGTCAGTGATCTGTCGGCGAGTTGTCTCGTCGTTTTCAGCTTTGCGGTAAAGCAAGACAATGTCGGTGTCGACTTTTAAATTTTCAACAGCTTTGACAGACTGCTCAGACAGAGAATTTAATCCTTCGCTTGTCCAGTCCCATTTTTTCTCGCGCGAAACCGCAAGAAAATTTACGGCAACCAAAAAGGTAAGCATTGTTAAGATGAGCGCGCCCATGTTCATGCCGTGCTTGGTCGTGCGAAGAGTCAGAAACTCAAGCATCAGCCGCCAGTCGCGGGCGACGGCGAACACAAAAAGCGCTAGCGAAAGACCCAGCGGAATCCACATCAGCGGAGCCCAACCACCTAAAATTAGTCGGATGACGACAACAGCCACTGCGAACAGGCCTGAAAACAACAAACTAGCTTTGCTTATTTTGCTCATCGCTATCTCCACCGATTCGACTCAACAACGCGTTGAGTAAGAAAAGTCATCAGTGCAATCACGGATACAAAAAAAGTGAGGCTCGAAACACTGATGGTACCTTTGATGAAATTCACAAAATGCGAACCAACGTTCAGCTGCGCGAAAACCTTGTCGAGAACCGGATTATGGGCGGTATCCGAAAATGCGCCGACAAACCACAACATGACATTGAAAATCAAAGACATGACAACCGAAAGTACCGTGTTTTCAGTAAGACTCGAGGCAAACATTCCGATGGTGACGTAACAGCCAGTAATTAGAAACAATCCGATGTAGCTTGCGATCAGCGGCCCCCAGTCAAACGCCGTAAATGAACGCAAACTCGCCGGATACAAAAACGAAAGCGCCACCAACGCCCATGCGGCGACGAGTCCTGCAACGAATTTTCCGAGTGTAATCTGCGTCGCCGATACCGGCGACGTCAGAAGGAGCGCCATCGTTTGATTTCTCTTCTCGTCGCTGAACAGCCGCATACTCATCGCGCTGACGGCAAATATCATAAACAGATTGACCAAAGAAATATGCCGCGCGAACACGACGAAATGAAGCGAGGCCCCCTCACCTTGTCCCCGCATCGAACTCATGTTCGAGGCGTGTGCAAAATCGTAAAGCGCCGCGAAGAACAGCCCCGACCAAACTATACTGCAGAGACCTGCAATGCCATAAAACAACGGGCTGTGAAATAGGTTTCGCAGGTCTTTGCCCGAAAGAACTAAGACCGATCTCATGGGACACTCCCTGGAGTTTGCGACTCTTCGCTTGTTGTGAGCTTTAAGAAGATTTCTTCAAGATCGACGACTTCGCGCCGCAGTTCGAGCAGCCCGGCCTTTGAATGCACGACGGATTCGGCAATCGCTTCCACGGCCTGATCTTCCCCGCTCATTTGTAGGCTATAGCCGCTGTCGGCAACAACGACCGTCACAACACCAGGCACGGCTCGCAGCGCCTGCTCAAGAGCGGGTCCGGGTCGCGCTACACGAATTCGCACGTTGACTGATCCCGCCATCCGATTCGATAAACCGGCCAGCGAATCTTCGGCGACGATGCGACCTCGATTGATGATAATGATTCGTTCGCACATCGTTTGAACTTCGGGAAGAATGTGAGTCGAAAGAATGATCGTGTGCTCGCCTTTCAATTCTTGAATCAACGCACGTACTTCGGCGACTTGCCTCGGATCAAGACCCGAGGTGGGTTCGTCGAGAATTAAAACCTCTGGGTCGCTGACAAGCGCCTGGGCAATGCCAACTCGTTGGCGAAACCCCTTCGACAAGTTTTGTATTAATCGCTTTCGAACCGAACCAAGATCGGTTTTCTCGATGGATTTTTCAACCTGCTTCGAAACACGTTCACCCGAAATTCCTTTCAGTCGCGCCACAAATCTTAAATAACTCTCGACAGTCATCTCGCCGTAAACGGGCGGGTTCTCGGGCAAGTAGCCAATTCGCCTTTTGACCTCGAGCGGCTCTTCAAAAACATCGAATCCTGCGACGCGAACAGACCCACCGCTTGGAGCCATCGAGCCCGTTATGATTTTCATCGTCGTCGATTTGCCGGCGCCGTTCGGTCCAAGAAAACCGACGACCTCACCTTTTTTGACACGAAATTGAATATCTTTGACGGCTTGGATGGGGCCGTAACTTTTCACGAGACCTGAGACTTCGATCATATCCATCGGATTATCTCCACCGCTTTTGTTGCGTACCCACGATCATCGGGATGGCAGGGCCCGCAAGTCAACTAGAGTGAAACACGCAAAACGCGGTCGTGCGTATAGTTCACACGGCCCAATTTGTCACCTTTGATTGGTCGCACATAACGACACTCGACAATCAGCAGATCAAACGACTCGCCTTTCATTTCAATCGCGCGCCGCTTCATTGTCTGTTCAGCCACGTAAACTGCGGCCTTCATGAACTCGCTGTCGGTGACGTTGCGACCGCGCGTGCGACGCAAAATTGCGTGGGCACCTGGGCGATCTCGTAAATGCAGCCAGTAATCAAACGGTTGAGCTTTGCGAAGAATGGCCAAATTTTCAGCAGCATTTTTGCCGAGGTAGACAATCAGATCATCGCTGACCTGATATTTGCGACCTCGTGCTTGGGCCGCTTGAAAGAGATCTTTGGTGCCGCCGCCTCTCAAACTCTCGTCACCTCGGCCCCCGCGGGCATCGCCTGACTCGTCTCGCATTTCACCGCGAGCCAACTTTCGAGTGAGAACTGCAATTTCTTTTTCAATCTCAAGTGCGCGCGCCCGTGTTCCGTCAAGCTTCCGCGCCTGGCTCTTGGCC
>JALHOI010000021.1 GCA_022843085.1 Pseudobdellovibrionaceae bacterium | reverse complement strand
CTTTTCACGCTTGGGGCCGGGGATATTTGGAAGTTATCGAGCGAAGTCTTAGAGGTTTTAAAGGGCAATGGTCGAAGGCAATGACAGAGCTTGAGCTTCGAAAGAATGTGAACCTTGCATCGGTGACGTCGTGGCAGATCGGCGGGCCTGCAGATTTTTATGCTGAACCCTCGAACGAACCCGAGCTTGAATCGGCTATCCGACAAGGTACCCAGAACGGGCTTCCGATTACCTTTTTTGGTGGCGGCACCAACGTCTTAATTTCCGATCGAGGTATACGCGGACTTGTGATTTGCCTTCGCAAATTTAGCAAAGTCTCGACGAGCGAAGAGAACGGTCGATTTAAAATCGAAGCGCTGGCGGGATCAGGAAAGTCCGAGCTGCTGAAGGCGTTTTTAAAGGCCAAGCTCGAGCCTGCGATCTTTCTCGCTGGAATTCCGGGCGACATCGGAGGCGGTGTGGTCATGAATGCGGGCGTCGGCGAACAGCTTTCGCCGCGTGAATTCGTTGAAATCACGGACCGCATCGAAGTGTGGCGTTGGTCGAATTCTTCTTCGGATTTTCAAATAAAGCGGCAGATTATTGAAGCGAAGTCTCTCAATTGGAGTTATCGGCACTGCGAGGGATGGCGACCTGGAGTCATCACGAAGGTTTGGATGTCATGGCCGCTTCAAGTTAAAGCCGATGTTCTCGACCGCGTGCGTGCTGCCAATCACAATCGCCTGACGAAACAACCCCTCGACATGCCTTCGTGTGGTTCAGTGTTTGTGAATCCGCCAGGGACGACGGCCGGGCGCTTGATCGAAGCTTCGGGCCTGAAGGGTTTCGCGATCGGGCATGCCAAAGTTTCTGAAAAACACGCGAACTTTATCGTGAATACCGGTGGGGCAACGGCCGTCGACACCCGCCAAGTGATTCAATTTGTGCAAAAACGTGTTCACGAACGCCAAGGTATCGAGCTTAAAACAGAGGTCGTTTACCTAGGCGACTGGTCGATTTAACCAGTAGTTTCTTCACGCGAGTGCTGAAACAGCTGTTTCAAAGTCGACTTTTGTGAATCACTTTATTATGCTTCGCGTTATGGAAACCGTGAGGTCGTATCTTCAAGATGAATTGATCCGGCGCTGCCGAACCAATCCGCGATACTCGCTGCGCAGTTTTGCAAAGCATCTGCAGATGAATCCGTCGCTGTTATCCAAAATTTTGCGCGGTCAAGTTGGCGTGAGCCGAAAACGTTTCGATAAAATTTGTGAACGTATGGCTCTTGGCCCCGGCGAAAGATCGCAGCTGGCCTTAGCTCAGGATCAAACGCGTACCTTTCGAAGGCGCGATCTTCAGGTTCGCGAAATGAAAAGTACGTCGACCCAAATGAGGGAAATGGCCGATCGATTTCAAGTGATTGCCGACTGGTACCACCATGCGATTCTTGAGCTTGTTTCGGTAGATGGCTTTCAGTCTGATGAAAGATGGATCGCAAAGACTTTGGCCATTAGCTATTCCGAGGTTTCCCAGGCCCGCGAACGTTTGGTTCGTTTGGGAATGCTCGAAGTCGATGCGAGCGGTCAGTGGAAGAACGTCTCTGGTTGCGACTCTGGGGGCGTCTCCGGGTGCGACTCTGGGGGCGTGACAGAGTCAAACGGCCGATACAATTCGATCGCAGTTAGAAAGCTTCAGGCTCAAGTTTTAAACTTGGCGCTGGGTGCGCTCGAAACGGTTCAGGCCGAGCGTCGATTACAGCAGTCCGCGACGGTGGCGATCGATGCCGAGCTCGTTCTGGCGGCGAAAGAGAAAATTACGGCGTTTCAGATCGCGCTGGCGGCCTCTCTACAGGCCGAGTCTCGAACGAAAAACTCCGTCTATCAGATCTCGTTCTCATTTTTTCCAGTCACGACTTAAGGTCCAAACAGCAAGTCGCGACTTGTAAGAAACGGGTCAAGCGGGTTCAAATAAAAGACGTTGAAGCCTTTAAATGATTTTTCAAAACATGCACCATGGTTGATGGGGTCGGTGATGATGCTCGCCCTTCTCGGCGGGGTTTTCTTTGCTCTACAAGAGTCGCGCGTTTTTGCCATCAACGCGATCCCGCTTCAGTGGAACGGTCGTCTTGATCGCGGCCGGATGGAAGCCGAAATCGCACGCGACATCGAAGCCGGCATCGGTGTCCGCTTCGCAAATGTGATGGGTAAGCGTCCCTGGGAAATCGACCTCGAGAATATGGCGCGCGGCATTCGGGATTTACCTTGGATCATGGAGGCCCGAATTCAACGCGTGTTTCCCGACCGTCTCGTTGTTTCGATTGTTCCGAAGCGTCCGGTGGCAGTTGTAGTTTCGGTGCACCGAAAGACGCGGCAAGGCTTGCTTCGTCCTATGACAGAAGACGGAGAACTGATGGCCGATTGGACATCGAGTGTCGTGCCCGATGTTCCATTTTTGCGTGGCGAAGGTTTCTTGCACGACCCTCGCCTCCGACAGAAGACCGCCCAGCTTCTTCGTGCGCTTCCGAGCGAAGGAGTACTTGCGCGATCGAATCTCGCTGAGGTTTCGTGGACGGCGCCGGCGGTAGGCGGTGAAGTTTCAAAAGATTCGGGATTCTCGATTTTGCTGCTGTCTCCGCGAACTGAAATCCGTCTCGGAACTGGTGATATTGAAACGAAGCTCGTAAGAGTTGCTCACGTTCTCAACTATCTTTCGACTGAAGGAAAGAAGGCGCCGGTCATCGATTCGACTTCCGTCAAGAAAGTTGTTGTCAGGGCGCATCACCGTCCGTAGCCTTAGGACGAGGCCAGAAAGATTCTGGCTTTTGGGCTCGAGCCGTTAGGCTTGGCGGGAGTTACGGATGACATACGATCGAACGGCCGATCGTTCGGCCAATCGAACAACCAGTGCGGCGACCTCAACGGTCCGCGAAAGTTTGCGAGATAAGCCCGCGGCGCGAGAAATAGTGCTCGCGGGTCTCGATATCGGCTCGACCAAGGTCTCGGTCGTCATCGGAATCGTTCGCGCGACCTCACAGAACTTCACAGCCTCAAATAATTTCGCTGCTGGGTCCTCGAGTTCAGGTCTCGATTTTCCGGGCGATCTTCAGCTTGAGGTGATCGGTCTCGGTACCGCACCGTCAAATGGCATCCGTCAGGGCGTCGTCGTCAATGTTGAATCGACGATCGAATCGATAGCGAAAGCCCGTGAAGAGGCCGAGTTGATGGCGGGTTACCGAATTCAAGATGTTTACATCGCAGTCGGTGGCAATCATGTGAAGTCGTTTGACTCACGGGGTATGATTGCGATTCGAAATCGCGAAGTTAAACAAGACGATATTACGCGCGTCATTGAAGCTGCGAAAGCTGTTGCAGTTCCATCGGACCGTCAGGTGTTGCATGTTCTTCCGCGCGAATTTAAAATCGACGAGCAGTCGGGAATTTCGGATCCCGTCGGTATGTCGGGCGTTCGGCTTGAAGCGAATGTTCACATCATCACCGCCGGTCAGACGGCTCTTCAGAACATGATTAAGTGCGCAGAAAAAGCGGGGCTCCACGTTCGTGGCTTGGTGCTTCAGCAGCTGGCTTCGTCGCTTGCGGTCTTGTCGGATGACGAACGAAAGCTTGGTGTTGCGGTCGTCGATATTGGCGGTGGCACAAGCGACATCATGACTTTTGTGGCAGGCGCAGTCGCGCACACCGCGACCGTCCCAGTTGGCGGCGCACACTTTACGCAAGATGTGGCGATGGGCTTGCGAACGCCGCAATCCGCGGCCGAAGCCGTTAAGAAGAAGTATGGCTGCGCGATTTCAGATCTCGTCGACGAAAATGAAACGATCGAAGTTGAAGGTGTCGGTGGCCGCAAGCCGCGTTCGCTTCTTCGGCGCGATCTTTGTGAAGTGATCGAGCCGCGCGCCGAAGAAACGATTCTGTTGATCTGGCAAGAAATTCGTCGCTCGGGTTTAGCGAATCAAATTGGTTCAGGTATCGTTCTGACCGGCGGTGCAAGCCAGCTCGAGGGTCTAAACGAAATGGGTGAATTTATCTGCGAAGTTCCAGTTCGTCGAGGCGTGCCCGAACGAATTGGTGGTTTAACCGACGTCGTCAAGAGCCCCGAGTTCTCGACGACCGTTGGACTTTTAATTTATGGGATCGAGAATTTGTCTGCACAGGAAAAACAGCGCCTGGCACATTCGGGCCGAGAAAGTGAACTGAACGGAGTGGGAGAGACAATCGAAAACGTCGCCCGCAAAGTGAAAGATTTCTTTAGCGGAGCAATGAGCTAGTCGACAGAGAAGCGCAAGGGCGCTCGTAGAGCGCAACGTTAAGCAGAAGGCTTAACGATAACGGACCTAAACGGAGGGGTTACATGTTTGAACTCGAGGAAAATATCAATATCGGCGCGAATATCAAAGTTGTCGGCGTCGGCGGCGGTGGTAATAACGCTATCACAACGATGATCGATGGCGGCCTTCAGGGCGTCGAGTTCATTGTCTCAAATACAGATCGCCAGGTTCTTGCGGCTCACAAAGCCTCGAAGAAAATCAACCTCGGTTCTGAATTGACCAAGGGTCTTGGTGCCGGCGCTAACCCCGAAATCGGCAAACGTTCGGCGATCGAATCGTACAACGATATCGTCGAAGCTCTCGAGGGTGCCGACATGGTTTTCGTTACGGCAGGTATGGGCGGCGGAACAGGCACCGGCGCAGCTCCGATCGTCGCGAAAATCGCGCGTGAAATGGGGGCGCTCACAATCGGAGTCGTCACCCGACCCTTCTTGTTCGAAGGCAAAAAGCGGATGCGAAACGCTGACGGAGGAATCGCCGAGCTGCGTGAAAACGTCGACACGCTGATCGTCATTCCAAACCAAAAACTGCTTTCGATCTCGAACGATCGCACAACGCTGGTCGATAGCTTCAAACGCGCCGATGAGGTTTTACTTCACGCGGTTAAAGGTATTTCGGATCTGATCAACGTTCGCGGCTACATCAACCTCGATTTTGCCGATATTCGCACCGTCATGGCGTCAAAAGGTATGGCCATCATGGGTACCGGCCGAGCTCGCGGTGAAAATCGTGCGGTCGAAGCGGCGACAGCTGCGATTTCGTCACCACTTCTTGAAAATATCTCGATCGACGGGGCGACCGGGATCGTCGTCAACATCACAGGCGCCGACCTCCTCATGAATGAAGTCAACGAGGCAACGACGTTGATTACTGAAGCGGCTCATGAGTCGGCCGAAGTTATTTTCGGCGCCGTGATCGACGAATCACTGGGCGACGAAATTCAAATTACTGTTATTGCGACCGGCTTTGGCCTCGACCCCGCTGTGATGCACGCCAACGAACATTTGGCTCAGATGCAGGCGCTTCAGCACCAGGTTCGCGCTTCGCAGCAAGTGAATTCGATGGCGCAAGCGCTGTCTCACCCGTCGCAAGCATTGCCGCCCGCGAATTCAATGGCCCAAACCTTCTCAAGTCCGATTCAGAATCAGACGTACGCGCCGACGTACGGTCAGTCGCCAGCGGCGCCGCAGCACGCGGCACCCAGCAATTGGCCTGCGATGCCGCAGCCGGGCGCTTATGCGCCACAGGCAAGCGTGCAACAGTCGACTTACACGCACTCATCTTCGGCGACGACGCAACAGGGAGTCCCTCAGGCGGTAGTTTCTCAAGCTGGGGCTTCCCAAGTCTCGATGTCGACTCCTTCGCAGGCTGCGACGTCGCCCGGCTTCAGTCAGCACGGGACTTCTTTGCATCAGCCGGCCTATCAGCCATCGAATCTACCCGAGTACGCGCAGCCGATTCAGCCTCAAGCGCTGTCGCAGTCAGGCGCGCCTGCTCATTCGTTCGCCGTTTCTGAAGAAGGTCCTACGCTGAATCTAAATGGCTCGGCTGTGCCGCACACGGAAGGTGAAAAACCACTTCCGCGCGACATTCTTTTGCAGAAAGTTCGTCAGTACCGCGAATCGCAAGCGCGCCGTGCCGGTACCCCGCAGCCCGAGCAGCTTTCAATGGATGTCGAAGGTCCAGAAAGTTCGCTTGAAGCGGCTCGCCGCCTGGCGAGCGAAATCGTTCGATCACCGTTTGATCCTAAAAATCTTGATGTTCCAACATTCCTTCGCCGAAAAACCCGCGAAGAAGAATCAGAGAACCCGACGATTTAGAATCTCGAGAAAGATGGCCGCGCGAGGCCCATGAACCGGTAGCGGACGCGGGCCGGATGACCGGCACACTTTTCTCCACAAAAAACCCGGCACGCGAGCCGGGTTTTTTAATGCCTTGAATCCGACATCGCTTCAATTTTGACCGAGCCTCGCGACGGGAATAAGAAACTAAGAGTGGAAATGAAGAGAAAGCGGGGCGGTGTTTTCAGCCAAGACATCTTTGGTGGCCGTGCGCTTAAAAATGAAGGAGTCCCACTTGAGTCGGGTCAACGCGCCGCCGGGACGCACGCGAAACGCAAGAGACCGATCGAAAACGGAGAATGGCTGCACGTCTGTTTAAAGTCGAACATCGCGCGCGGTCGGCTTTCGATGCGCAGACCAAAAGTGAAGTTGAAGATCGAGCGCATCGTAAAAAGAACATCCGAGCAAGCCGGCGTACGCGTTTCCAAATGGGCAAATGTCGGCAACCATCTACATTTTTTCGGTGCGTGCTCGAAATCGTGAGGCCTATAACCGTTGGATTCGCGCGATCTCGAGGCAAGTGAGGTCGGTGGACGCGAGCTCGAGAAACTCGAACTTGGACGACATAAACACCGGGGTTCGTGCCGTGCGGTTCTGGAAGTCGCGCCCGGTTCACTCGAATCATTGCCGCTCAAGAAATGTATCTTGCGCAAACTGCTCCCATCCGGATTTGAAACTTGAGTCGAGCATGGATTGTCCATTAGGTTCGACTTCGTGATAGCATGGTTCGTTTCAGACATTCATATTACAAGCCCCGATGACCCTCGCCTCGGGGCGTTTGAAGAGTTTTTGCACGCTCGCCTTGGTGATAACACCACGCACGTATTTCTTGTCGGTGATATCTTCGATTTGTGGGTTGGCGGAGACGAATTCTTTGCTCGTCGCTACAGCCGTGTTGTCGAGCTTGTGCGTGAGCTTCGAACGAAGAACGTCGACATTATTTATTTTGAAGGCAACCACGATCTTCATCTTGAAAAGTTTTGGTCTGAACAGCTGGGGTGCCGTGTGTGCGTTGGGCCGCAGTATTTCGATCTCGGACAGTTTCGCGTGCGGGTCGAGCATGGGGATCAGATGAACCCGTCAGACACTGGGTACCTGGTACTTCGCCGAATTCTTCGAACGAATTTTGTCGAAGGTTTGGCCGACCGACTACCGGGTTCATTCGTCCAGAAACTTGGAAATGTAATGAGTCGCTCGAGTCGCAGGTGGACTTCGAGTCCAGTGAAAGCTCGCACCGAAATTTCGATTCGCGAAATGATTCGCCGCCACGCCGAGCGCGCGTATCAAGCTGATGAGCCCTTTGATCTTATTATTTCGGGTCATGTTCACGTGAGTGATGAATACGAATGGTCAACCGCAGCTGGCGCAATAGTGAAATCGGTTAATCTTGGTGTGTGGACGCGCGGGCAGGCGCCTGCGGCTTACTGTCTCACCGAAGCGGGCGGCACGTGGGTATCACTTTCGTAACCTACGATTTTTGTGGCCAGTATTCTATCGGCGGATTTTTTATATGAAATCTTCGAGAGAGCGATTCGAACTTAGAAAAATTGCCAACTTCAAGCACCCAACTCATTCGATCTGACGTTCGTTGACGGCCTATCGTGACGCTCTTGTCGAAATCTGCAAAGAGCATAGCGGGCTTAGTCCAATTTAACATTTTCGCATTTCTTGCGATTTATCGGAGTGATCATGAATCGATCGATCTCGACCTTTGCTTCTGTTCTTGCGAGCGCAGCGTTTGTGTTCGCAAACGTCTCATCGCTGCAAAACGCCTCGGCAGAAACTGCAGAAAAACCTTCAGCACGTTCATTGGCCCCAACAACTCCGCCAAGTGCCAAGGCGAATACCGCAGCCAACAAGTTCGCCGTTAAACTTTTCCAGGGACTTCAAGCCGCGGCTCCGCAAGAGAACATCGTCTTGTCGCCCACGAGCCTTTCGACGGTTTTCAGTCTGATCACCGCCGGCGCCGGCACCGAAGATCAAAAAACTATTCTTCAGGCTCTCGGGTACGAGTCAGCTTCAATGCGTGATGTTTTGAAAGATGCTGAAGTTTTTGAAAAGTCTCTCGCGAACAATAAAGACTATGCAGTGACATCGAAGAACGCGCTTTTCACAAATACGACACTCGATGGCACGTACCGAAACACGATCGAGACATCGCTTAAGGCGTCAAATGCGATTGTAGATTTTAAGAAGCCCGAGACTGCGACGACCGTCAACGCGTGGGCTGATAAAGAAACAAATGGTTTGATCAAAGAAATCGTCAAAACAGACGAGATCGATACACTTGCGTTTCTTGGTTTGAACGCGACATTCCTCGATGCGAAGTGGGGCGTCAGTTTCGATTCGCCTCGCAGAAACGGAATGGATTTCACGGGCGATGATGGCAAGCCGATGTTCGACGCCTCAGGCAAGCCGGTGAAAGTTCCTCTTATGACTTCGAACCCGCAACTTCAGGTTGTTGAGGTCGAGTACCCGACGTTCACCGTTTACGACATCCCGTACAAGGCGGGTGCCGACGGTCAGCCTCAAGGTTCGTTCCAAGTTCTGCTTCCAAAGATCGTCAACGAAGAAGAAGTTCGCAAGGCTCTTTGGACAAACGCCCCACCTGTCGACGCGAAAATGGCAACAGTCGGCGAGATCGTTGGTTCGCTGACAGAGGCCGCCATCGACCAGATCAACGCTGACATCGAGCTTAAAAGAGCACAACGCAGCCGATCGTTCATGATTCACATTCCAAAATTTAAAGCTGAATACACATCCGAGCATTCGACGCTAAAGACCTTAGTATCAGCGTGGGGTGCCGGCTCGATCTTTTCGCAGATCGATCTTGCCGGAATGGTTTCTGAAACTGCGAAAACGAGCTGGGGCCGCAGTCGTATCGCCTTAATTAAACAAAAGGCGACGATTGAAGTTTCTGAGACCGGTACGAAAGCCGCTGCTGTTTCTGCAATCGGTGGGTTTCCCGAGTCGTGCCCTCCGCCGCAGGTTTACGTTAATCGCCCCTTTGCGTACCTGGTGCGCGACGCTGCGACGGGCCGAATCGTATTCGCCGGTACTTACATGAATCCTATGACCGCGACCCAGCCCTAAGCGGCAACTGCAACTTTATTACTTGCCCTCGCACACGACGACGTAGTCGGTTGCGGGGGTTTTCCAGTAGTTAATCAACGATTGTTTCTGCGTTTTCTTAAGTGGCTGGTACCCGACGCCCGTTTGAAGTAGTGCGTCGACGGTTTTTTGATCAAGTTCTTTCTCGCAGGTGACCAAGAACGAGCGGCGTTCGCGGTAAATATCTAAAACTTCGAGATGAATGAAGCCTCCTTTCGGAAGCTTCACGGAACTCATAACTTTCTGAACTTTCGCCGCCTGGCTATGAGCCTGTGGCGGCGCCGCCATGATCATCGAAACCTGGGTTGAAACTAAGAGGGTCGTGAGTTGCGCAATATTCATTGGCCTGCTCCTGAAGCTTTAAAAAGGTAATGTTGAAGGGCCCGACGATCGCTGTCGGCTAGGGTTTGCCCCATCGGCATTCGCGCCGAATCAATGTAAGCCATAACCCGAAACAGCAGCGTCGGATCGGTATTGAGCGCACTGTGGAAAGCACCCTGCGATTTTAGAAAGTGATAGGGCGAGGGAAGGTAAGACGAAGCCCCGTGGCACGATACGCAGTAGGTTCTGGCGACTGTCTCGCCCTGCTTTACAAGTTCGACTGACGTCGACTTAAAATTTTCACCCACTTTCGTTCGAACGATTTTGAGGCTTGGCTTTCGGGCGGGCTCTGGCGATTTTATCGGAGCTAAGCGCGTCTTGATTTGTGCGGCCATCTTTTCGCCGACTCTCTCTCGATGCGAGCGACTTAAGGCCGAGCACATGGCGAGTCTTTTTTCGGTTGAATCGAACTCGATAGCACCTCCGAGATCATCCACACACGAAAAATTTTGTCCCTTGAAAAAAGCAGATATACCGCGACTTAGACGAAAGTTTCCTCGAAGGTCGGGGACGTCGGTCGCAAGCTTTTCAAAAAGCAAGCTTTGAACCATGCGCGCGACCGACGTGTCTTGACCATAGGCGCCCTGAACACCAGTTCCATACTCGGGGTCGAGAGGGCGATTAAAATTGAGTGTCCATTCGTCGGGCTCGATTCCAAGTGCACGGCCCAGATTGTAAAGCCGGCGAGAGCGAGAGTTTGCCGAGCGCGGATCCATCATCGACATGCTTTCGATGAAAGACGTCTTTTTGTAGCGCTTCCCAACGACCTTCGAGATTTCAGCGTCGAGATCGGTACCTTCGCATTCAAGAGTTTCCATCGCGATCAGCGATGCAACTTTCTGGTAATCGGGTTGTTCGCTAAATCGCGCCGATAGCCTGCGCGCCAGCAAGTGACTCATCGTATCGGTAAACTTTAAATTGGGGCGAACGTGATAGTTCGTAGTCTTCAAATCGCGAATGTAGGTTTCATTCGTATACGGATTTTCGCTTGAATTGGGTCTCGTCAACGCGTGATAGGGATAATACTCGTAGCCCGGCGGTATCACCTTCGGCCAGGGCAGCGTGCTGTAGCAGGGATCTTTTTGTGCGACCACTTTGAATTGTTGAAAGTTTGAAAGCTCACGTTCGCCGTGAAAAAGGGTATCATCTTCGCTACCGTAAAATCCGGGCCAGTTCGGATAGGCCGGAAAAATCGGCCGCAGATCGGCACGTTGTGGGCCAACACCGTGACAATTTAAACACGTTGGCGACTGCCGAACGACGCGATCGGCCGAAGCGGTTGCGTTACCGGCGCTGATCCCGACAAACGAATTTTCGGTCTGACCTTTAAATGTGAGTTCGTGGTTATCGAATTTGAGTCTTACGGATTGCCAACCGACCTTTGGAGTTTCTTCGAAGTGTAAAATTTCGACCGTTCCGTAATCCTGGCTCGCAGGGTTACAAACGAAGCTCATTGCGATTTTACCGTCAGCTCGCATGCGAAGAACGCGCGGCCAATTTTCATCAACTTTGTGGTGCTGCAAACTGTTGGTTGTCGGCACGAATGTAAACGTCTGAAGAGCGTCTTTCGGAATCGAGCTGAGAAACTGAATGACCGTTTTTGTTTCTGGTCGATTTGCGAGCGCCACGATCTCATCAATTTGAATCGGACGTTCGTCGCAGTCGGGTTTGATATCAAGAACGGGTTTCGGCGATGCGCTGATGGCCGGAATCGGAACTAGAATGAAGAGAAGCAGAATGAACAGCACGAGTGCCTGCCGCTGCCGTGAAGCAAAATCCATCACAGGACACTAGCATACACGCGTTCGGTTCACTCGAGTTGCAAGCCTAGTTCATATACGCCGGCGTCAGGTTGCACTTCTGACAGGAAATTTTTATACGAACTCGATCGCGATCGACGTTTGCATAATAAAGCTCGGCTGCGATTTCACCGCCGGCCATGTCGCGCATCTTGACCGCAATTCGTTTGCGGCCTTTTGCGTGATCGAGATGTCCGATTGCCAGAAGATCGCCGGTCATAGCGTCGATGAGTCTCACGATGCTTTGGATTCGGCCACCACCCAGATTGATTTCTTCCACCATAATTTCGGAATGCCCACCCGGCATCAACCAGTGAAGTTTCGAAAGTGGTGTGGGAAAGGGGCAATCGCGGCAGGCCTCGGCCAGATCAATTTTTTGAGTGTGAACAATAAGGCCGACCATCAGCGCAAGAAAAACCGCGCCGGTAAACCTTTTCAGCAGGCTTCGGAATGTTCGGGATTTGAGATCTGCAGTTTCATTCTTCATATTACTTCTCTTAAATATGGGTTCATCTTGATTCACAAATCGATTCTATTTTCGAGGTCGCGCGCTCTGAAATTTTCGTTTCGTGTGTTTGAAGCCGAGCTCTGCTCAGGTTCGGCTAGGTTCGCTTCGACCAGAAAAATCCGAGACTTCGGATTGAGGTAGTAACCTTGTTTGCCACGCAGGAGGTACTCGGTCGACCCGTCTTCGGCTTCGATAAGTCGGCGCAGCCGTTTGATGTTGACGTATATTTTATTGTCGTGCGTTTGCGGGTTGTAGACCTCGCCCCAAACTTCGCGTACCAAATCTTCTTTCTTTAAAACCCTACCCGGATAGCGCAGCGCCGAGCGCATGAAGACCGTCATTAAATCGCGCAGCAAGAATTGCCCGTCGAATCGAATCTCGCCCTTTCTCGACTCGTGAAGCGCACCAGTCTTTAGGTTCAGCGTGAGATCGAACGCGGCCGTGTCATCACCAAGCATCTCAAGTGCATCGTCAACGATACGCGCTATTCGAGGAAATTCGGCTCGCTTCAGCGAGCGTTTCGCAAGATCGAGGTAAATTCGTGCGGTCGTCGCATCGCCCTTTTCGCGGAAAATTGTACCGAGAGTTGCGAGCGTGTGCATGTAGAGGCCGAGATGCGGATGCTGTTTCAATGAATCGAAGGCCGCCCAAGTTGTTGCCAGTGCTTCTTCAAGTTTCTTTTGATTGCGCAAGATGAGCGAATCTAAAAGTAGAGCCGACGTCGTCAATTCAGGAATCGACTTGCAGCTGAGCAAGGTTTTGAGTTTGTCGAGTTCCCGCTTCGCATCATCGTAACGTTTTCGTGCGTACAGCACCGTTGCAGCGCCATACAGTGGCCAGGCCAGCGCCGAACGGTCACCGCACTCGATCGCGAATTGAATCGACTCGCGAAAACTATCCATAGCTTCTTCGTGCTTGCCGTCTTGGTAGACCAAACAAATACCTAAGACATAATGCATGCGAGATAAGATTCTTGGGCTAACCGCCAAACGCTCGGTGTGCTCGAAATACTTTAAAATTCGTGTTTGAACTCGAGCGATTTGAGCGAAGGCCTCTTGTTCAGCCAGAAGTCTCAATACGTAGATTGAGCACTCGATAAATCGACCACTGTCTCCGGTACTGTGAAAACGCTCGGCCAGCCTTTCGAATTCGGGCAGTGCGATTGATGTATCGCCACGATGATAGGAGTAGAGCGCGCCATGAAAGCGCGCGGAGTTTGTTCCTGTACCCCAATCTGAACCAGTCCGTGATTCGAGGGTATTTTTCGGGGCGACGATTGACCGTGTGATGTGTCCGACCTCATGTCAGTTTCTGTTGTGCGAGACAAGAAACTGTCAAAGTCTGACCTATCGAGCAAGCCCTGACTCGCGGCGTACTTTAGGAGCCGCGACTTTCACCGGCATTTTGGGCGCCGCATCGGCCAGAAGTTGTTTGGCGTGTGCGAGCGAGGTCGTTGTCACTTTTTCTCCCGAAATGAGTCTTGCGATTTCGCGAACACGTGAATCTGCGGCTAGCTCGCTCACATCCATCGTGGCCGAATCCTTTGAGGTTTTCTTCTGAATAAAGAAATGTGCATCGCCGTGGGCTGCCACCTGCGGCAAATGAGTGACGCTGATGACCTGTTGACCGCGCGCGATCGCGCGTAATTTTCGGCCCACCTTTTCAGCGGTTTCGCCGCTGACTCCGGTATCAACCTCGTCAAAAAGATAAGTTCGGGGATGAACGCCCTCGCCAACAATTTGCTTAATAGAAAGCAGGATACGTGAGAGCTCGCCGCCGCTGGCCGCTTTGCCAAGAGGGCGTGCGGCATCGGATTTCGATGTACGCGTCAAAAATTCGATATCGGTGAGGCCCGAAGAATGAAAGGTCGCAAGGCTTTCGGCTTGAACGACGAGTTCGACACCCTTCATGTTGAGCTCAAGCAGCTCGGCGTTAACTTCACGAGAAAACAGGATGGCCGCGGCTTGTCGTTTTGCGTGAAGATCATTTGCAAGCTTCGACATGCGATCGACGAGAGCACGGCTTTCAGCAGTCAAATTAGAGATTCGGTCGTCGCTGGCCTCAAGGCCCGCAATTTCATTCTCAGTCGTCTCAAGTGCTTCAAGAATATCGGCAGCCGTTGTGCCGTACTTTTTTTGTAACTGCCGAAGCCGACTTAATTTCGATTCAAGCTCGTCGAGGCGCGCTGGATCGTTTTCAACGTGGTCTTTGTAATCTCGCATCTCGTAAACGACATCTTGCACAAGCAGGCTTGCTTGCTCGAGCGGCGCGACTTTGTCGATGAGGCTGGGATCGAGCGCACGCAATTCAGTGGCCCGGGCTACGACCCGCTTGAGGCGCGAGAGCACCGAATCATCGTCTCCATCAAGCACGTCCTCGGTGCCCGCGGCGTATTCAGTAAGACGAGTTGAATGCTTGAGCCGTTTTGTTTCGGTTTCGATCGTGACCTCGTCACCTGGCGAGAGATCGAGCGATTTAATTTCGTCGCGTTGAAAAATCAGAAAATCCAACTTTAAGGCACGGTTCCGCTCGTCCGCACGGATTTGCTGAAGTTCGGCCTCGACGTCGCGATGACGCGAAAAGAGCGAGGTGAACTCGTTTCGAAGAGTTGTCGTTCCAGCGTATTGGTCAAGAAGTTCAAGGTGATAAGTTTTTGAAAGCAGATGCCGATTGTCGTGTTGCCCGGTCATCTCAATCAATGGAACTGCCTGGCCCGTGACCTCGACCAGCGGGCTTACAACTTCGCGAAGCGCCGAAAGAGTTGAGAGCGAGCCGTTGATATAAACTCGTGCGCGAGAACCGCTGGCAACGATGCGACGAACCACCATCGTGTTTTCAACTGACTCGATACCCATATCGCTAAGACGCTGGCGAATGTCCGGACGATCGCGAAGATCGAATGATCCTTCGATGACGGCTTGATCAGAGCCCGACCGAATCGCCGTCGCATCAGATTTATCGCCCATCAAAAGACCCAGGCTTTTCAGCAGTATCGATTTGCCAGCCCCAGTTTCTCCGCTCAGAACGTTCAGTCCTGGGCGAAATGTCAGCTGGATGTTATCGATGATTGCGAAGTTTGAAACGCGTAACTCGTCGAGCATCGTTGGGTCTCCTTCGAATCGTTAGTTGCGTTCGCCGAACTTAAGTTTCTCGCGCAAAATTTGAAAAAAATTGTGCGAAGTTTTACGAACGGTGATGTGGTCAATTTTGCTTCGGGTGACATGAATTTCATCTTCAAATGTCACTTCGCCGCAGTTTTGCCCGTCAACGGTAAGGATCGCGTTCTTCTCTTTTTGCGTGACATGAAACTTGAGGCGCTGGTCATCGGGAAATATAAGAGGACGGCTTGTCAGCGCGTGCGGACATACCGGGGTCACGACGATGGACCGCGTTTCAGGATGAAGAATTGGTCCGCCGGCCGCAAGGTTGTAGGCAGTTGATCCGGTCGGAGTCGCAATTATCAACGCGTCCGCCTTCACTTCGCCGACTTGGTGATTTTCGCTGTGAATTTCAATGTTGATCAGATGGGTGATTGATCCGCGCTCGAGAACTGCGTCGTTGAGAGCCATGTAGGCCCCACGAAGTTTGCCCTTTCGAATAACCTCAATCGACAGCATCGACCGCGGCCTAAAATCCATTTTATTCGCGAGGGTCGCGATGACGGTATTGAAAAGGTCTTCAACTCGGGTCTGCGTGAGGAAGCCTAGCGACCCCATGTTCACGCCCAGAACAGGCACCGCGTGAAGCCCAAGCATTCTGACGGCTCCAAGATAGGTACCGTCTCCGCCAAGAACGACGACGAGATCTAGACGGTCGAGATCTTTCGACGAAACGCGCTTCACACCTTTCCCGAGGGATTGATCAGGTGCCGCTAAAACTTCAGAGCCTTGCTCGACAAGCCATTTTGCTAGATCCATCGCTTTGTCGACGGCAAGTGGAGTCTGCGGGCGATAAAATATGGCG
>JALHOI010000020.1:12525-16005 GCA_022843085.1 Pseudobdellovibrionaceae bacterium | reverse complement strand
GTGTCGAGATCGTCGGCACTCGCGTCAAAGGCGACTGGTTTTCCGATCGCGAAAATTGCCGCGTTGCTGGCCGTTGGTTATCAGCTTGACGAGATTCGAAATGATATCACAAAAAGCACACCTTCTTGCTACGAACCGGCCCTCGATTACGTCGTCACAAAAATTCCGCGTTTCGCGTTTGAAAAGTTCCCGGGTTCGCAAGACTCGCTTACGACGCAGATGAAATCGGTTGGCGAAGTCATGGGTATCGGGCGCACATTCAAAGAATCTTTCATGAAGGCGGTCTCATCACTCGAGAACCGTGTCGAGGGTTTGGCGCCCGTGACCTTTTCAGAGAAGCTTTTGTCGATGCCCAATAGCCAGCGGCTCTATCATCTCGCGCAGGCTTTTCGTGAGGGTTGGACGGTCGCTCAGGTGTACGCTGTCACTCAAATAACACCTTGGTTTCTTGAACAGCTTGAACAAATTGTCAGACACGAAGTTGAAATCGCCGACCAAATAAATCTTTCGCGAGATTTTCTAGTCAAGACTAAGCGTTTAGGGTTTGCCGACGCGACGATCGCACGAATTCGCAACGAAAGTGACCGCGGTCTTGCGTCAGGCAAGGTCGAAAAGGGTTCAGATATTCGACAGCTGCGGCACAAGCTCGAATTGCGTCCTGGTTTTTCGCAAGTCGATACCTGTGCGGGCGAATTTAAATCCGAAACTCCATATTATTACTCGAGCTATTGGGTGAAACCGAAACCGGCGACGGTCACACTGAAACCTCGCGTCGTTATACTGGGCAGCGGGCCGAATCGAATCGGCCAGGGTATCGAGTTTGACTATTCGTGTGTTCGCGGGGTGAAGCGCTTTCAGCAAGAGGGCCGTCACGTTGTTATGATTAACTCGAACCCCGAAACGGTCTCGACCGACTACGATACGAGCGACGAGCTCTACTTCGAGCCACTCACTGAAGAGTCTGTCATCGAGATCCTAAATCGCCTACAGCCTGAGGGCTTTGTGGCGCAACTCGGTGGTCAGACTCCCATAAACCTTGCCTCGAAGCTGATTGCGGCTGGTCACCATCTGCTTGGCTCAAAAATGGAGTCGATTGATTTGGCTGAGGATCGAGCGCGATTTTCGAAAATTTGCAACGAGCTCAATTCGAGAATTCCGGCGATTAAAATTCCGGCGAATGGAATGGCGGGTACGTTCGATGAAGCCGCGCTGATCGCAGTTCGTATCGGCTATCCAATGATTTGCCGACCCAGTTGTGTCTTGGGCGGTCGACGCATGGAGGTCGTCGAGAACGAAGACGAATTGCTAAGTTACTTCGAGCGTCACGGAGACTTCATATCTTCGGATGAGCCATGCCTCATGGATCAATTTCTCGAAGGGGCACTCGAAGTTGACGTCGATCTCGTTCGTGGGGTTGATTGGACAGTCATCGGCGGTATTGTCGAGCACATCGAGGCGGCGGGTGTTCACTCGGGCGACTCGATGGGTGTTCTGCCTCCGCAAAGACTGAAGCAATCAACCTGTGAACTCATCGAAGAAATTTCGCGTCAGTTGGCGGATAGGTTGGGAACGATCGGCCATCTCAATTTGCAACTGGCCGTCCAGGACGATCAAGTCTTCATTCTCGAAGCCAACCCGAGAAGCTCGCGGTCGCTACCGTTCGTCAGTAAGGCCACTCGAATTCCACTCATAGATCTAGGGGTCATGGCTGCACTCGGCAAAAAGTCGAATGAAGTCAGGCCGAATCAGTACCATTGGGATCGAACACCTCACATCAGCGTGAAGGGCGTCGTGTTTCCCTTCAAAAAGTTTCCTGAATCTGATTCGATATTGGGCCCTGAGATGAAATCGACCGGCGAAAGCATGGGCCGAGGGCTCGACTATGCTGAAGCTTTGCTCAAAGCCTCAATCTCGAGCCACATTAATATACCGCCGTCTGGAGAAGTGCTTTTGTCGCTTCGCGATCGTGACAAAGACACGATGCTGACACTGGCCCGGTCTTTGGTCGGTATGGGCTACCGACTTTCGGCGACTTCAGGAACAGCCAAGTTTCTTTTTAATGAAGGAATCGACTGCGTTCCTGTCAAAAAAGTCCACGAAGGACGGCCGAACTGTGTTGATCGCATTAGATCGGGTCAAGTCGCGCTTGTCATTAACACGACGTCGGGGCGAAGGGCGGTTGAAGCGAGTTTCGATATACGTCGCAGTTGTATCGACTTCTCCATACCTTGCATCACAGAAAGCCACGCGGCAGAGGCCCTGCTCACTGCGCTGAAGAAGCATAGGTCGCGTGAGTTTACAGTTCTCGCTCAAGAAAAAATGATTTAGCCTTTTAAGGCCATGGTAGGCCAAATTGTGAAATCAGTGATCGGTTCATCAATAGCTCTGCTTCTCTTGGCCGTCAGCCTCAACGCTGTCGGCGCTCCGTCCACGCCGATCATCGGATACGTCGCAAGTAGCGGTGTCGCGTCTCTAGCCGAAAATGAAGCTTTTGCTGGCCTCATTCAAAAGCGAACAGGCATCAAAGTGATCACCTACTCTGGTGTGGGCTACGCCGACCTGATTCAAAAAATGTCGACCGGAAAAATTGATTTCGCATTTCTAAGTTCAATGGCGTTTGTTGAACTCGAGCAGCGGTCACCAACTAAAGTCTTACTCAAAAAAGTTTGGGACCAAGGTTTTTACTACAGCGTTTGGCTTGTTAAAAACACCTCGAAGGTAAAGACAGTTTTAGATCTTAAGGGCCAAAGAATCGCTTTCGTCGACGAGAAGTCAGCTTCAGGTTACCTGTATCCGCAGGCCATGATGGCCGAGCTCGGTCTTGATTTAAAGAAGGATTTTAAGTCCGTGATTTTTGCAGGTTCGCATGACAAGTCGGTCGAGCTCCTTCGGCGAGGTGAGGTCGATGCGATTGCTGTTTTCGCAAACGATAAGCTGGGGCGTGACTCGGCTTGGACGCGCGCTCGAGGCAAAGCCTCTGACGCGCGAACCATTTGGTCGAGCTCGGCAATTCCCAACGATCCGTTTTGCGTACGGACTGACTTCTACGACAAGTATCCGAAGCTCACGCACGATCTGATGTTTGGACTCGTCGATATGAACGACGACTCCGAAGCTGGTCCCGAACTACAAAAAGTTCTCGCGATGCGCGGTTTGATGGTCGCAACCGCGGCCCAGTACGAGCCCGTTCGCAATATTTTAAAGCTAATTAAGAAAAATGAGGAGGCACGGTGAGCGACAAAAACGTTGTCGAAGTTCGTGGCCTGAAGAAGTCGTATCGAAATCCAATGACCCGCAAACGCGTCGAAGCGCTGAAAGGAGTCAGCTTTTCGGTGCAAGCTGGGGCAATCACGGGATTTCTTGGTGCCAATGGCGCGGGTAAGACGACGTCGATTAAATGCCTATTCGAGCTCGCTTTTGCTGACGAAGGCGAGTTCATTTTCTTCGGAAAAAAAGGTTTGTCGAACGAAGCCAAAGCGA